>CAMVAG010000066.1 GCA_947165405.1 uncultured Selenomonadales bacterium | reverse complement strand
GCACGCAGAACCGGCTGTTCTTGTCGGAGCTCGTCACTTCGATTGAACGTTCAATGACTTTTAAAATTTTTTCTTCTACTTTTTCTTTGTGCGGGCAAAGAAAAAGTAGCAAAAAGAAAGCCCGCCTCGCGGGGGCGTATTTGTCCGCTGAATTTGCCTGCGAATAATTTTGAGTTGGTGGCGTTCGCGGTATTTGCATCACGCAAATGCGCGAACGAGGAGCCGTCATCCATGACGGCTCCTTTAATTTGTTAAAAAAAATTACCCGCCGATATTCGACGGGCTTAACTTAAGGAAGAATATTATTCACTCGAATTTTCGAAACGTAAGCGGCTTAACCGAGAACTTCAAGCAAGTCGTCGGTACCGGCTTTGACGTCGCCGGTCTTGAGCGGACGAACTGTGCCGTAAGCCGAAGAGTTGGTGACGATAAGCGGAGTGGTGACGGGGTAGCCTGCCTTGTGGATTGCATCGATGTCGAAGGTGACGAGGAGATCGCCGCGCTTGACTTCTTGACCGTCGGTGACGTGAACTTCAAAGTGCTGACCGTCAAGCTTAACGGTATCGATACCGATATGCATGAGGAGTTCCGCGCCTTCGGGTGTGACCATGCCGATTGCGTGTTTGGTCGGGAAGATAAGAGTAATTGTACCGTCGGCAGGAGCAACCAATTTGCCTTCGGTCGGTTCGACTGCAACGCCGTCGCCCATTGCACGAGAGGCAAAGCCGTCGTCGGGAACTTCATTCATGAGCATCATACGACCTGTCAAATGTGCGCCAAAGGTTGCGTCTTGCATCTTGGGCTTTTCTTCTTCAGCTGCCGCAGCACCGCCGCCGCCCGAAGCACCTTCAAGAATCGAACGATCAATCTTGCCTGCGCGAATGTCTTCAACGAATTCCTCGAAGTTGGCTTTGACGATAGTGACGGAAGGTCCGTAAATGACTTGGATAGCGTTGCCTTTGATAACGACGCCGCCCGCGCCTGTGGATTTGAGGACAGCCTCGTTGACTTTCGAACCGTCGACCAAAGTCAAGCGGAGACGAGTTGCGCAGCAGTCAATTTCAGTGACGTTATCGACACCGCCGACACCGCCGAGAATGACGGCAGATTTTTGCTGGTCGGGAGTGAGGTTTGCAAGAGCCGCACCGCCTGCGCCGCCGCCTGCGACACCGACGCCCGTAGCTTTGCGGTATTCGTCTTTGGACATCATCTTGACTTCCTCGTCGTCAGCTTCACGACCCGGAGTCTTCAGATCCCATTTCATAATGAAGAATTTAAACGTAATGAAGTAAACAACAGCCACCACAGCGAACAGAGGCAACATCATCATCCAGTTGGATTTTGCTTGACCGGGCAGGACGCCGTAAAGGATAAAGTCAATCAAACCGTCGGAGAATGTTGTACCCATTGCAATGCCGAGAATATGGCAAGCCGCAAAACAGCAACCTGCGTAGAAAACGTGAATCGCGAAAAGTTCTTTCGCAAGGAAGAGGAATGTAAATTCGATAGGCTCTGTGATACCCGTCAAGAACGAAGTCAAACCGACCGAGAACAAAAGGGAGCCGGCAGCTTTTTTCTTTTCGGGACGAGCGCAAGTGTACATTGCATAAGCCGCAGCCGGAAGACCCGCCATCATGAAGGGGAATTTACCCATCAAGAAACGGCAAGCGTCAACCGAGAAATGTTCGGTGTTCGGCGAGGCGAGTTCAGCGAAGAAAATATTCTGCGCGCCCATGACGGTTTGTCCGTCGATAACGGCAGTGCCGCCGAGACCCGTCTGCCAGAAAGGCAGGTAGAAGATATGATGCAAGCCGAAAGGAATTAATGCACGTTCACAGCAACCAAAGAAGAAGGTGCCGAAATAACCTGCCGCCTGAACTATGCCGCCGAGTGCGAAGATACCGCTTTGAATGAACGGCCAAACGAAATACATAATGACACCGACAATAATGCCGAAAATCATACAAACAATCGGGACGAAACGAGTGCCGCCGAAGAATGAAAACGCGGGCGGCAGTTGCATTTTGTAGTAGCGATTACAAAGTTCCGCCGCAACCAAGCCCGTAACGATACCTGCGAAAACACCCATCTGCAAAGTGACGATACCGAGCACGGAAGTTATCGCGCCTTCACGAACGCTGGGGTCAATCGAGCCGTCAGCGTGAATCGAGCCGTCGAGACCCAAGAAGACGTGAATCGTTGTGAGCATAACAAGATAAAAAATTGCTGCGCCAAGAACGGCGATACCTTTTTCTTTTTTCGCCATGCCGAGAGCAACCGCCAACGCGAATATCAACGGCAAGTTGCCAAAGATTGCTCCGCCGACGTTTGAAAGAATAACCATGAAGCTGAAAATGACACTGCCGGGGTGAAGCGTACCTTCCAAGCCGTAAGCCGCGATTGTCGTCGGGTTCGAGAACGAGGCACCGATACCCAACAGAACGCCCGCGAACGGCAAAACGGCAATCGGCAGGAACAACGACTTACCGATCTGTTGCGCTACGGCAAATGCCGAACTTCCTCCTTCACTCATTTTAAAACCTCCTTACACGAAAAAAAATGAAAACAAATTTCCGAGTGAAAAAATATCCTCCTTCCCACTATATTTTTCTATACTTAGAGCCTGAATCAAATGGCTCCTCTTGCAAAAGGAGGATGCCCTTCAAACGAGCCTCCTCCTCTTGCAAGATATTTTTAAAATTATAAACGACACTTTATCTTTTGTCTACAGATTAACGGCAAAAAAATTTCGGAACAATTTTCTGAAAAGTCGAAGTCAATCTTTGCAACGATAAGCAAAATTTTTTCCGACCTTCTTGACCTCGTAAAGCTTCGGGAAGGCGGAAACGAATTTACTCAACGTGCTGTGCCCCAAACCTTTTATGCTTAAATTTTTTTGAGCGATGGCATTTCCGGCGTAACCCAAATCCACAAAATTTTTTTCGTCGCCGTGAAGCTTTGAGGTCTCGCGAAGGACGCTGTGAATCCGTTGAAGTTTTTTGTCTTGTTCGCTCTGAATTTTTTTCTCGCTTATCGGCACGACTTTTGATTTCGGCGGCGGAGGAATTTTTTCTTCCGTGAACAAAGACATTTGAGCGGGCGAAATTTTTTTCTGCGCGGGCGAAGATTTTTTCTTCGGCTCGGCGGTTTGAATTTTTTCTGCGGCGTCCAAGTCGATAAACTCGTTGCAGGCGTTGCGAAAAGAAATTGAGGCGTTCGCGTTGCCCATGCCGATTATATTCATGCCGCCCTCGCGAAGACGAATCGCAAGCGGAGTGAAGTCGCTGTCGTTTGAAATAAGCGCGAAAATTTCAGCCTTTCCGCCGTAGAGCACGTCCATTGCGTCAATCGCCAAAGACATATCGGTTGCGTTCTTGCCCGAAACAAAATCGGGTTGCTGAACCGCTCGGAGTGAAAAATTTAAAATGCAATCGTTCCAGCCGTGCAGAGAAAGTTTTTCCCAGTTGCCGTAAATGCGTCGGATAAAAATTTCGCCGCGGCTTTCCAACGTGTCGATAATCTGCTTGCCGAATTTTGAGGAGATGTTGTCCGCGTCGATGAAGAGCGCGATTTTTTTTTGAGACATTCAAAAACCTCAATAGCACTCAAAAGCACGAATCGCACCGAATTGGATAAAGTTACTTGCCTCGACGGGGTCGCCCTCGATTATCGCCAGCTCGACGGCTTGAAGATTTTCCGCCGCGATTTGAATTCGTTCCGCGCCGTATTCTTCCTTGACTTTCTTCCAAAGATTTTTCCGCGAAGTTTTCGTATCTTTATAAACGACTCGATTGTAGAAGACATTCATGGACGCTTCGCTTTTGTCGGCGTCGCAGTTGAAAAAGATAAAGGCTTTACCTGCTTTTGCCATGAAATAAAACTCCCTTCAAAAAATTTTTGATACCGCCGCATTATAACCAATTATCGCCGCAATGAAAAGCAGAAATTTTTTCGCGTTGACTTGGAGCGGGATTTATGATTTATTTTATTCGGCGAGGTGAACATCATGACAGAAAAAAATTTGCTTGAACTTTTGCGCGATTACAAGTCGGGATTAATTGCGGAGGAAAAAATTTTATCCGAGCTGAAAAATTTTTCTTTGGCGACGGAAAGTTTCGGATTCGCGACGATTGACCACGGGCGCGAGCTTCGACAAGGTTTCCCCGAAGTTGTTTATTCGCCCGGCAAAACCAAAGAGCAGCTCAAAATTATTTTTAAAAATCTTTACGAACGCAGCAACGGAAATTTAATCGCGAGCCGTGCAAGCCGCGAGCAATTTGAATTTTTGCGCGAAGAAATTCCCGCCGCCGTCTATGACGAGACCGCCCGCATGATTTACGTTGACCGCGATAAAACTTTGACACGCGACGAGAAGAAAAAAATTTTAATCGTGACGGCGGGCACGAGTGATGTTCCCGTTGCCGAAGAGGCGAGGCTTACGGCTTATCTTTGGGGAAATGCGGTCGGCACTTGCTACGATTGCGGTGTTGCCGGAATTCATCGGCTCTTCGCTCACATGAACGAAATTACTTCCGCGAACGTGATAATCGTCGTGGCAGGCATGGAAGGTGCTTTGGCGAGTGTCGTCGGCGGCTTGACAAATCGACCCGTCATTGCCGTGCCCACAAGCGTCGGCTACGGTGCTTCCTTTCAAGGACTTGCCGCTCTCTTGGCAATGCTCAACACTTGCGCGGCGGGCGTCGGCGTCGTCAATATCGATAACGGATTCGGGGCGGGTGTGCTTGCCTCGAAAATTAATCGCATGAGGTGAATCATGGTTAAAAAATTTTTTACGGTCATAATCTGCGCGGCGTTCATGAATTTATTTGGCGCGTGCACTGCTCAAAAGGAGGCTCCTCAAATGACGAGTGAAAGTTTTTTTGCCGAAAGCGTTGCTTTGAACAGCGGATATAACATGCCGATTATCGGTCTGGGAACTTGGACGCTTAACGACGACGAGGCAGAGGATTGCGTTTACTTCGCGCTCAAGGTCGGCTATCGATTGATTGACACGGCGAGATATTACGGCAACGAGGTCGGTGTCGGCAGAGGAATTCGGCGGGCGATTCAAGACGGCATTGCCTCCCGCGAAGAAATTTTCGTCACGTCGAAGATTATGCCCGGCAATTACAATCAACCCGATTCCGCCATTGACGCCTCGTTGAAGTCGCTCGGCTTGGATTACGTCGACTTGATGTTGATTCATCAGCCCGGCAGCAACGACGAGGAAGTTTACAAAGCTTTGGAGCGCGGTGTCAAAGCCGGCAAGATTCGTTCAATCGGCATTTCAAATTATTACACGCCGCGTGACTTCGACAGAATTAAAAATATCGCGTCGATTGTCCCCGCCGTCATTCAAAACGAAAATCATCTTTTCTATCAAAATGACGAGCTTCAAGCTTACGTAAAAAAATTCGGCACGGTCGTCGAGGCGTGGTATCCTTTCGGCGGCAGAGGCAACACTCAAAAAATTTTCGGCAACGAAATTGTTCAAAGCCTCGCGAAAAAATATTCCAAGTCGTCCGCGCAGATTGTCCTCCGCTGGCAAATTCAATCGGGCTATATCGCGATACCTGGCTCCTCAAATAAAAATCACATCGCCGAAAATTTTAACGTCTTCGATTTCCGATTGAGCGTCGAGGATATGAAACTCCTTCGCGGCTTGAATAAAGGGCAACGCTTTGAAAATTGGTAAAGCGCATGTCCTGCAAGAGATTCTTTATTTGTGCAACAAAAAAAAGCCCCTCGGCTTACCGAAGGACATTTTTTTGTTAAAGTTGTCAGAGACTTACAAAATTCTGCGTGCGCCAATGTAGTGCGAGCTCCAATAAGAACTTCCCAAAGAATCAATCGTGACACCGCGGCTTGAGCTGGCATGAATAAAGTTGTTGTCGCCGAGATAGATGCCGACATGCGAGGCGCCATAGGTGTAGGTGCTGAAGAAGACCAAATCGCCGGAGACGAGGTCGGTGGTGGAAATCGGCGTGCCGAATTCGTATTGAACATCGGCAGTGCGCGGAATGGAAATGCCGGCCTTTGCGAAAACGTATTGAACATAGCCGGAGCAATCAAAACCGTAAGGACTTGTGCCGCCGAAGACGTAGGGAACGCCGATATAATTCATCGACGCCGAAACGATACTGCCGGCAAGATAGCCGACGTTGTGAGAGAGGTCAGGCATGTCTTTGCCGAGAAGTGCCGAGTAAGTTGCCGGTCCGATTAAGCCGTCCGCCTTGATGCCGCAAGACTTTTGAAAGTTTTTAATGGCATCAACCGTCGCCGCGCCGAAAGTACCGTCCGCCATGACATCATAGCCGAGCAAGACAAGTTGACCTTGAATCTCTGCAATCTCCTCGCCGTGGTCACCCACTCTGAATTGTCCCGCAGCATAGCTTGTGGAAACACTTACCGACAGCAAAATCATCACCATCATCAACGCTCGCAAAAAACTCCTCAAAATCAGCCACTTCCTTTCTTTAGATTCTAATGTGATTATAATCTTTCGACGTGATTAATAACTGAATTTGGGCAACAAAATTAGTGGTCAGTGATTGGCGATGAGAAAAAACTAATCCCTAATCACTAACCACTAAATTTGTCGGCAGGCAGTCAATAAGCCGGATTCTGTTAGTGGCAATCATTTATCTTGCTTGAACGTCGCCGCCCAAGTCTCAGCACCTTACCCGAGATGTCAGCGAGCAACCTCATCCATCTCCTATTTAGGCTTGCTCCGCGTGAGGTTTATCAGGCTTGCCGATTACTCGACAACCGGTAGGCTCTTACCCTGCCTTTTCATCCTTACCTTTCTATTAATTAGGAATTAGGAGTGAGGGATTAGGAATGAAATAATAATTCCTCATTCCCAATTCCACATTCCTAATTGTTAGAAAGGCGGTTTTCTTTTCTGTGACACTGTCTTTAAGATTTCTCTCACCGGACGTTATCCGGCACGCTGCTCTGTGGAGTCCGGACTTTCCTCGTCGAATTGCTTCGCCGCGATTGCCTCTCCTGCCTGTCTACGTCAAAAATTTTACCACTATAAATTTTTCGTGTCAATCAGCATTTCATTAAATATTCAGTTTTTCTTTAGAGGAGAGGAACCCTTTCGTTTGTTAAGCAAAAGGGCACAAAGACAACTTGTCACTGCGGAAGCTTTTCACTTCGATTGAGCGTTTAATGTCTTTTTATTTTTTCTTCTACTTTTTCTTTGCTTGTCCAAAGAAAAAGTAGCAAAAAGAAAAGACCCCTCGCGGGGGCGTTCAACCGGCTGTAAAAACATCCTGTTTTTAACGCCGGCGGCCGCACGTCCGTGTGCGGCCGGGTTTTCGCTAACCGTTGTTTGTGATTATTTGCGTGAACGCATCCAAGGCGGAATATCGATTTCAACGCCGCCGGGTGGATTGTTCGTGTTGCCGAGGTTCGCATTGAAATCGCCGAAAGGTGAACGAATTTGTTCTTGAGGTCTGCGCGGTTGAGGTTGTCTTTCTTGGGAAGTCGGGCGGACAGGCTCGCGTTCGCTGAAAGATTCTTCCTCTTCCTCGTCGAAGCGCGTGGCAATGACCGTGACGCTGACTTTGTCGCCGAGTGATTCGTCGACGCTGACACCCCAAATAATTTCGGCGTCGGGGTGAGCTGCCTCTTGGACGGTCGTTGAAGCCTCGTTGACTTCCATCATTGAAAGCGAATCGGTCGCGCCCATGATATTCAGCAGGACGCCGCGTGCTCCTTGCAAACTCGTCTCAAGCAACGGAGAATCAATCGCCGCTTTGACCGCGTCGACGGTTGCATTTTCGCCCGAAGCCTCGCCGATACCCATCAACGCCGAACCCGCATCGCTCATGATTGATTTGACGTCAGCAAAGTCCAGATTGACAAGACCGGGCACCGCGATTAAATCCGAAATGCCTTTGACGCCTTGACGCAAAATATCGTCGGCGATTGTGAAAGCTTGCGTCATTGGAGTTTTCTTGTCGACGACTTGAAGCAAGCGGTCGTTCGGAATTGTTATAATCGTGTCGACGTTGCGCTTTAAGTTTTCGATTCCGATATCGGCATTTTTCTTGCGCTTGGGTCCTTCGAAGGTAAACGGACGAGTCACGACGCCGACGGTCAATGCGCCGATTTCACGAGCACATTCCGCAACGACAGGAGCCGCACCCGTGCCCGTGCCGCCGCCCATGCCCGCCGTGATAAACACCATGTCAGAGCCGCGCAGGGCGTTGATAATGTCTTCGCGACTTTCCATTGCCGCTTTCTGTCCGATTTCGGGACGAGCCCCCGCGCCCAAGCCTCGTGTAAGTTTTTCGCCGATTTGCATTCGCTTTGGTGCCAGCGCGGTTAAGAGTGCTTGAGCGTCGGTGTTGATGGCGATAAATTCCACGCCCTCCAAGCCAAAAGAAATCATTCGATTGACAGCGTTATTGCCGCCGCCACCCACGCCGATTACTTTTATCTTCGCGAACCGGTCAAGAATGTTGTCATCAAGTTCAAACACATATCATTCCTCCACAAAATGTATTTAATCCGTCAAGGAAAATTTTTTTCCGAACGCTTCCCGGATATTGTACTATAAAAAAAAATTTTGTGAAAGACTTCGTGTCATAAAATTTTCAGCAAGCTGCTTGCCCCGCCAAAATTTTTTCTTTATTCTTCGTTACAGTCGGAGCAACCGTCGTCGGGAACATCATCTCGCACTTCGTTTGCAAGTGGCTGGACAGGCATTTTAAATAACAGACAGCCCGTGGTTATCGTTAATCCTTAAAACGAATAAACTGCATTGAAATGTTTAAACCCCGAGTTCGCAGCTCGGGGTTCTTTTTTTGGACAACCTCATCATGTTTACGTATTGTAGTTTTAAATCTACGCGCAAAGTTTATCACAGCACGTAACTTTTTGCAAGCCGCTTGCCCCGCCAAAATTTTTCCGCTAAAATAATTTTGTCGTTGAGTCCCTTCTTGTTTTTCGAAAGGAGGTGAATTCAGTGGTTACGTTATTCTTCGTTACAGTCGGAGCAACCGTCGTCGGGAACATCATCTCGCACTTCGTTTGCAAGTGGCTGGACAGGCATTTTAAATAACAGACAGCCCGTGGTTATCGTTAATCCTTAAAACGAATAAACTGCATTGAAATGTTTAAACCCCGAGTTCGCAGCTCGGGGTTCTTTTTTTGGACAACCTCATCATGTTTACGTATTGTAGTTTTAAATCTACGCGCAAAGTTTATCACAGCACGTAACTTTTTGCAAGCCGCTTGCCCCGCCAAAATTTTTCCGCTAAAATAATTTTGTCGTTGAGTCCCTTCTTGTTTTTCGAAAGACCGGCTATAAAAAGTCAAGAGGTTGAAGCCGGAACATAAGATTTATTATCCCTAAGGACGGCGAAAATAATGGCAAGGATTTTGTGACAAACATGCCCAATGGCAGTCAAATGGTCTTTACCTTCAGAACGTTTCTTCTGATAAAAGAGACTGATAGAAGGGTCTTTGAAAGCGGCAACAGAAGCGGCAAGCCAAACGGCACGTCGCAAGTACGGCGAACCACGCTTAGACATATGCCCATCTGATTTTGACTCACCCGATTGGCGTGATTTTGGATAAAGCCCTGCATAAGCGACGAGTTTGGGCAAGGAAGAAAACTTCTTAATATCGCCGCCAATTTCAGAGAAAATGACGGCAGCCAAAGTTTTACCAACGCCCGTAATTGTCTCAAGTTTGGTGTCAAAATCATCCATGAGACGAGCAATCTCGTCATCAAAAGCGGCGATGGAAGATTCAAGCGATTTCAACTGCTCCAGATATTGGCGGATAATGAGCGCGAAACTCGACGAGGCAAGCACGATGCCGAAAGAATTTTTGGCAGTTTGCTGAATCTGATTGGCTTTGTCGAGCCCGAAACGCCCGCGTGAAGCTTTGCTCAAAAGGTCGGCGAGAGTTTGAGAATCAACGGATAACATTTCTTCGGGCGTTGTGTAATTAGCAAGAAGTTCAACGGAAGACTTGCCGAAGGTATCGGAAAAAAGTTTCTCGTATTCAGGAAAAGTTTGGTCAAGCAAGGCGATAATTTTACGCTTGAAGTCTGAAGCCATATCAACGACGAAAAAACGTTGTCGGCAAAGTTCACGCAAAGCAACAATATTTTCGG
>CAMVAG010000065.1 GCA_947165405.1 uncultured Selenomonadales bacterium | reverse complement strand
GACAGGAGCGCGGCCGCCGAACTCGATTATTTTGCCGGCATTGAGAATAAGCTCAACAGTTGCCGAAATTCTTGTGTCGCTCAATATTACGGAGTCAGACACGTTATCGCCGCCGAATAGTGATTAGTGGTTAGTGATTAGGATTCTGAAAGCTGAAAGCTAAAAGCTGACAGCTAAAAATCGACCGAAGGGAGATTTTTATTATGGCTGATTGTATTTTCTGCAAGATTGCGGCGGGCGAAATTCCCGCTCAAAAAGTTTTCGAGGACGATACCGTTATCGCCTTCAAGGACTTGTCCCCGAAAGCTCCCGTTCACGTTTTGATTGTTCCGAAAAAACATATTCAAAGCGTCGCGAAATTTCAGGCGGAAGATAAGGAACTTGCCGCGCACATTTTCGTTGACGTGGTGCCGAAGCTCGCTGCCGAACTCGGAGTTGTCGAAAGCGGCTTCCGAATCGTCTTGAATACCGGTGACGACGGAGGACAGACCGTCAATCATTTGCATGTTCATTTGCTCGGCGGCAGAAAAATGACTTGGCCGCCCGGCTGAATTCAATTGGGAATTGGGAATTGGGAATGGGGAATCAATTATAATTCGCGCATTGTCTGTTCGCCCTGCAAAATTCGTCGCTCAATAATTTTTTGGTCGACGCGGGCTCGGCGATTTTTTTTTTGTTGACGGCTTCTTTTTTGATAACTTTAATTTTCGGCTCGGATAAATTCGGCGGCTTGCTGAAAAAATTTTTAAACGGCATTGTCGAATCCTTGACGACGATTCACGGGGCGACGTTCAGGTTAACGCGAATTTTTTCGTGAGTTCGTTCCTCGTCGACGAGGGCAGCCCGATTTGATAATCGTCTTGACTCATTGGGGCACGCAATATTCGACGGGAAAAATTTTACGGCGTTTTGTCCCGGCAACTTCGCCAACATCTACCGCGCTCACAACGGCGACGCCGGCGCATTGGTTGAGGTTTACGTTGACCGCACGACGAAAAACTTCGCGGCGAATTGAGCACCCGCGACCTTGAGCGCGTCGAGGAAATTTTAAAGCACGTCACGAAAATTATGCTCGGCGTCGAAATTAATTTGAATCAGCAGAAATATTTTTTTGACGGAGGCGGTTTTATGAGGCGTAAAGTTCAGCCGTTGAAAATTTCCGACGAAATGCGCGGCGATTTTTACAAGGCTTTGACGGCGGCGGAAAACGTTTGCTTTGTCGGCGACAGCTTGACCGAAGGCACGCGCAACGGAGGTGTTCCGTATTTTGAGCCGCTTAAAAATTTGATTCGCGGAAAAATTTTTAACGTCTCTCAAGGCGGCGCGACGACAAAAATTTTACTCGAACGCCTCGATGAAATGATTAAGACCAAAGCATATTTATTCGTCGTTGCGGTCGGAGCAAATGATGTGCGCTATCGTGACGAAAAAATTTGTTCAATGACGCCCGAAGAATACGTTGCCGACTTGCAAAAAATTCGTGACGGCATCCGCGAAAAAATTTCCGCCGCGAAATTTATTTTTATCGCGCCGTGGACTTCGACCGACGGAGATTTTATCAGCGCGTTGCCCTTCGACGAGAAAATTAAACTCAACGAAAATTATTCCGCCGCTTTGAAAAATTGGTGCGCCGCGCAGGGCGAAATTTTCATCGACGCCAATCCGTATATCGAGGCTCGACTGAAAATTTTTCCGCAAAAAAATTATCTGGTCGATTTCATTCACCCGAACGCTTTTGAAGGCGTCGAGCTCTATTCGGAAGCAATTCTTCTTGCGAAATAAAAATTCCCGTGAAAAACCGAGAAGGTTAAATTTTTTTTACCAAGTGAAGGCGTCAAACTTTATTCGGAAGCAATTCTCTTTGCGAAATAAAAAAAATCCCCCGTGAAAAAATCGCGGGGGTTAAATTTTTTTTACCGAGTGAATTTTATTTCGTGATGCCGGGACGCGTCATCTTTTCGGGCGACATGTAAACTTTCAGCTCTTCTTCGGTGAGCAAACCCTTTTCCAAAATGATTTCGCGAATCGGGCGGCGAGTGGCATAAGCTTCCTTCGCGAGCATTGAGCATTGTTCGTAGCCCAAATGCGGCAAGAGAGCCGTCACGACACCGACGGAGCTGTCCAACCATTTTTGACATTGTTCACGGTTCGGCTCAAGACCGGTCAAGAGTTTGTCGACGAAAGTCCGCGAGGCATTTGCAAGATAATTCATTGAGCTGCAGAGGTTGTAAGCCATAATCGGTTCCATGACGTTCAACTCAAATTGTCCGTTCTCGACGCCGAGCGTGACCGCGAGGTCGTTGCCGATAACTTGATAGCAAGCTTGATCCATGACTTCGGCGATAACGGGATTGACTTTGCCGGGCATAATCGACGAGCCGGGTTGACGCTTGGGCAGGAACAATTCATTGAGACCGCAACGAGGACCCGAAGCCATAAGCCTGAAGTCGTTCGCCATTTTGATAAGGACAAGCGCGGTGTTCTTCAAGGCGGAGCTTACGTCAACAAAGCCGTCGGTGTTATTCGTGGCGTCGATAATGTTCGTTGAAGTTTCAAAATTTTCGCCGGTGATTTCGCGGAGCTTGCGTGCGACGATTTTGATATAAGCAGGTTCGGCGTTGAGGCCGGTGCCGACAGCGGTGCCGCCCATGTTAATCAAGCGGATACTGTCAATCGCCCACTCAATGCGTTTGATACTGCGACGAATCGCCGAAGCGTAGGAGCCCATCTCTTGACCGAGCGTAATGGGAACGGCGTCTTGCAAGTGCGTGCGACCCATCTTGAGAATATCTTTGTATTCTTCCGCTTTTTGTTCAAGGGCGGTTGCAAGATAATCAAGCGCGGAGGTTACGTTGTGGCTCTTGAAAGTCAAGCAAACTTTGATTGCGGTCGGCAAGCTGTCGTTGGTCGATTGCGCCATGTTCGCGTGATTGTTCGGCGAAATGATGTCGTAGCGTCCCTTTGCCTCGCCGATAATTTCAAGTGCGCGGTTGCAGAGGACTTCGTTCATGTTCATGTTAATCGAAGTGCCTGCGCCGCCTTGAATCGGGTCAACGGGGAATTGCTCAATGAATTGTCCGTCGATAATTTCTTCAGCCGCCTGAACGAGTGCGTTGCCGATTTTGCGATCGAGGCGTCCCGTTTCCATGTTTGCTTGAGCGGCAGCTTTTTTAACTTTTGCAAGCGACTTGATAAAATCCTCGTCGAGCCTGCGTCCGGTGATTGTGAAGTTTTCGATGGCGCGCATGGTTTGTACGCCGTAATACGCCTCGTCGGGGACTTCAATTTCTCCCAAAAAATCGTGTTCCTTCCTCATGTTAACACCTTCTATAGAAATTTTTTACTGCCTCAATATTGTTTGAACATTCTTTGAATCTGTGCAAGGTCATTCGTCTTGGTGAGTGCGAGTTGAAGTAAAATTCTTGCCTTCTGCGGGCTTAAGCTGTCGCCGTCAAGGAAGTGATAATTGATATAAGATTGTTCGGCGGGAATAACAGTGCCGTTGCCGACGCGAGACGAACGAACAACGACGATACCTTTTGCCGTTGCCTTCGCCAAAGCTTTTTCTGCATTCATGTGAACGGAGCCGTTGCCGGTGCCCGCGTAAATGATGCCTTTCACGCCGGCTTTAATCGCCGCGTCAACAAAAAGTTCGTCGTCATTTGCCGTGCCGTAGATGACTTTGACATAAGGCAAGCTTGTTCTGCCCGTGACGCTGAATTCGGAATCGCTGGTGTGGCGACGTGTCGAAGTGCGATAGAATTCGGGAGTGCCTTCGTTGACGTAGCCGAGAAAACCGAGTTCGGGGCTTTTGAACGTGCTGACGGTAATCGTGTTGGTTTTGGTGACTTCGCGGGCTGCGTTAATTTCGTCATTCAAAGCAACCAAAACACCTTTGCCGACGGAATTCGGGCTTGCCGCAACTCTGACAGCATTTAAAAGATTCATGGGGCCGTCCGCGCTGATAGCCGTTGCGGGACGCATTGCTCCGACGAGGACAACGGGTTTATCGCTGTGAACGGTCAAGTTCAAGAAATAAGCTGTTTCCTCAAGAGTGTCCGTGCCGTGAGTTATGACGATACCGTCAACGTCACCGCGTGCAAAAAGTTCGTTGATTCTGTTGGCGAGCTTGAGCCAAATTTCGTCGGTCATGTCTTTGCTGTCGATGCTGCAAATTTGTTCGCCGCTGACGTTGGCATATTCCTTGACTTGCGGCACGGCATTCAACAGCACGTCAATTCCGAGAGCACCGGCTTTGTAACCCGTCGTTGCGGAAGCCGAATCGGCACTGCCCGCGATAGTTCCGCCCGTGGCGAGAATTACCACATTCGGCTTTGATTGAGCCGAGCTTATGCCGGTCACCGCAAAAAGAACGGCGACGACGGCAAGAATCGTTGCAAAAAATCTTCCCTTCATTTCACTACACCTCTCTTAAATTTATTTGGAAAAGTTTTTTTGTCACATTACCATATTAGCCAAAGCCATGCCGACCGCAACGCTGACGATACACGTAATCAAGCCGGGAATTTGGAAGCTGTGGTTAAAGACGAATTTACCGATATGCGTTGTGCCCGTTCTGTCGAAGGCGATACCTGCCAAAATCGTCGCGTAAATCGGAACGAGGAAGTAGCCGTTGACTGCAGGGAACATACCGACCATAGCCGGCGGCGTGATACCGAGCGTGATACCGAGCGGAGCCAACGCGCCGATTGTTCCCGCCTGACTCAAGATGACAGCGGAGAGCAGGAACAAGATTATCGCGAAGACCCAAGGATATTGCTGAATTAAATCAGCCGCGCCCGACTTGATAAAATCGATGTTGTTGCGCGTCAAGGTGTCGCCTGCCCATGTCAAGCCGAAAATGCAATAGACGCCCATCAAGCCGTTGCGGAAAACGGACTGCTCGATAATCGAAGAAACCTTCACGCCGCAAGCGATAATCATGACGCCCGCCATAGCCATCATAACCATTTCGATACACATGGTCATTGTGAAGGAAACCATCTTGCCGCCCATTTCAGCGGAGGGACGCAATTCGGGGAAGATACCGAAGATAACGACAATAACCGTTGCAAGAAGATAAATCCAGACGGCGCGTTTGGTTGCTGCGGAAAAATCTTTGGCTTCGGCGATTTGAGCTTTCTCGTTAATGGGAGCCGCTTCGCCGCGTTTGACACGTTCGAGGTATTCTTCATCAACTTCCAAGTCTTTGCCCATACGAGCCGCCCAAAGCGAACCGCACACGACGCCGATTAAAGTTGACGGAATACAAACCACAAGAATATCAATCAACGTGACGCCTTGCGGAGACAAGAGCCCGACGAGCGCGACGGTTGCCGCAGAAATCGGGCAGGCGGTTATGGCTTGTTGAGAGGCGATAACCGACATTGAAATTGGTCGTTCGGGACGGACACCCGCCTCGCGTGCAACTTCCGCGATAACCGGCAAGATACCGAACGAAATATTTCCCGTGCCGCACATGAACGTAAAGACCCAACTGATAATCGGGGCATAATAGCTGATGCGATTGGGGTTCTTTCGCAGGAGCTTGACGGCAATTTGAATCAAGTAATCCATGCCGCCCGACGCCTGCAAAGTCGCCGCGATAACAACAACCGTCATAATAATCATAATAACGTCAATGGCGGGATTGCCCGGCGCGAGCCCGAAGCCGAATACGAGAATGGCTATGGCGAAACCGCTCGACATGCCGAGAAAAATTCCGCCGTAGCGTGCGCCGATAATCAACATTACCAGCACAACCATCAGTTCAGCCCAAAACATATAACCATCTCCTTTTATAAATATCATTGAACCTCTCGATTGATGTATACATAATACATTATCGGCTTTTGTGATTGTAACACTTGCCCCGCGAATGTCAATCAAATATATTTTTATGGTTGCTTGTCGAATTATTAATAGGAAGTAATAGAAGCGAATGCGGAATTTTTTTTGGAGGTCATGTCATGAATATCTTTGAACTTTTGAAAGAGCTTGAAATAAAATTTGAGTTGCTGGAGCACGCGGCGGTTTACACGGTCGAGGAATCGCGGCAGCTGAAAATCTTTGAGAAGCTCAACGGGCAGGCGTGCAAAAATCTTTTCCTGCGAAACAAACGCGGCGATTTTTTTCTGCTGACTTTGCCCGCCGACAAACGCGCAGATTTGAAACTCGTCGCGAAACTTTTGTGCTTGCCGCGATTGTCCTTCGCCGCGGAGGAGGAGCTTGAAAAAATTTTGGGCTTGCATACGGGAGCAGTCACGCCGCTCGGAATAATCAACGACCGCAACAAAAAAGTTCGACTCATCATCGACGCCGAACTTAAAGGAAAAAATTTATTGCTTCACCCCAACACAAACACCGCGACAATTTCTTTGGCGTTCGAGGACTTGATAAAAATAATTTTTCACACGAACCATGATTATTCACTCGTCGAGCTTACTTAAAGATGGCGCGGAAAGTATTTCAAAAGCAAAAGCCGCGCTTCGATTGAAACGCGACTTGTTAATTTCACTTTATGGCGGAGGGGGTGGGATTCGAACCCACGGTGGCTTGTGACCACACTTGATTTCGAGTCAAGCACCTTCAACCGCTCGGACACTCCTCCGCAACGGTGGCAATGTTATCACGCGGAAAAAAATCTGTCAAGAATTATTTGCCGAAGTAACGTTTCAGCAGACCCGCAAAAGCTTTGCCGTGACGAGCTTCATCGCGCGCCATCTCGTGAACGGTGTCGTGAATTGCGTCGAGGTTGAGAGCCTTGGCGCGTTTGGCAAGGTCGGTTTTGCCTGCGGTTGCGCCGTTCTCTGCTTCCACGCGCATTTTCAAATTCTTTTCGGTGCTGTCCGTGAGGACTTCGCCCAACAGTTCCGCGAACTTGGCAGCGTGTTCGGCTTCTTCCAAAGCAGCGCGACGCCAATACTCTCCGATTTCGGGATAGCCTTCACGATAGGCGACGCGTGCCATTGCAAGATACATGCCGACTTCGGTGCATTCGCCGGTGAAGTTTGCGCGCAGGTCTCTGATAATGTCTTCAGGTGCGCCTTTCGCCACACCGACGACGTGTTCGGCTGCCCAAGTCAATTCGCCTTCTTGTTTGGTGAATTTTTCGGCGGGGGCTTTGCAGACGGGGCATTCAATCGGCGGCTCGTCGCCTTCGTAGACGTAACCGCAAACGTTGCAAACATACTTAGCCATAATTAAAACCTCCAAAAATTTAATGCATACACTTGCGGCAGATTATAGCACAGAAAAATTTTCTTGACAATCACTAAAAAATTTTCACGCCCTGACGACGCTGATACGCTGTTGAATATGGTTGCCTTTTGCGATTTCGTCGACTATGGCAAGTGCGTAGTCCGCGTAACTTATGACGCTTTCGCCCGCCGCGTTCAACGTGAATTCTTCGCCGGCAAGAATGTATTTGCCCGTGCGTTCGCCGTCCGCTTGGAAATCCGCCGCAGGGCTGACGAACGTCCACTTAACATCATTGCGCTTGCGAAGTTCGTCGAGTTCGTCGGCTTGAGCCTTCGCGGTCGGAACATATGCGGCGGGAAAGTCGGGCGTCTTGAAAACTTGCGTCGTGTGTTCCTTGTCGACGTAGAGACTGCCCGCGCCGCCCACGATTAAAAGTCTGACGTTCGTGCCGCTCAACGCGTCGCAAAGGTGTTGGCTTGTCGTGGTGTGCAAGGGCAAAGTTTCGGGTGTCCACGCGCCGAAAGCGTCAACTACCGCGTCGAAATTTTTCAAGTCGTCCGCCGTGAGCGCGAGGATGTCTTTCACGATGATTTTGGTCGCGCCGTCGATTTCCGTCGAACGTCTTACAAATGCCGTGACCTCGAAACCGCGACTTGCCGCCTCCGCGACGATTTTCCTGCCGGCTTTACCTGCTGCTGCCACTACTGCGATTTTCATAGAAATTACCTCCAATTTATTTCGGGGCGATCAACGTTCGCATGGCGTTTAACACGGCGAGAATCATAACGCCGACGTCCGCGAAGATAGCTGCCCACATATTTGCAAGACCAACCGCGCCGAGTATCAGGCACAAAAATTTTACGCAGATTGCAAAGAAAATATTTTGCTTGACGATTGAAAGACACTTGCGAGAAATTTTTATGGCTTTGGAAATTTTGCGCGGGTCGTCGTCCATCAAAACAACATCAGCCGCCTCAATCGCCGCGTCCGAACCCAAAGCACCCATTGCAATTCCGACATCTGCTCTGCTCAAAACAGGCGCGTCGTTTATCCCGTCACCGACGAACGCAACGGAGCCGCTTGACGCTGACAAAATTTTTTCAAAGGCGGAAACTTTATCGGCGGGGAGGAGTTCGCTGCGATAATTTTTTATGCCGAGTTCTTGTGCAACCTTCGCGGCGATTTTTTCACTGTCGCCCGTGAGCATGAAAATTTTTTCGACGCCCGAATTTTTCATATCGTCGACGGCTTCTTTTGCGTGAGGTTTAATCGCGTCTGAAATGACGACGTGCCCCGCGTAATCTCCATTAACCGCAACATGAATAATCGTGCCGACTTTGTAACAAGACTTCCACTGCGCGCCGACCTCTTCCATAAATTTTTCGTTGCCGACGCTGACAATTTTACCGTTAATCTTCGCTTTGATTCCGCGCCCGGCAATTTCCTCGACATCTTCAACCGTGCAATCGTCGCGTTCGTTCGGATAAGCTTTGCGCAGGGAATTGGCTATCGGGTGAGTTGAGTACCTTTCGACGTGCGCGGCGAGGTGCAAAAGTTTTTCCGCGTCGAAGTTCAGATTTTTGCTGTGAACCGCTTCAACTTCAAAGCTGCCCTGCGTGAGCGTGCCCGTCTTGTCGAGGACAACCGTCTTGACTTTGGAAAGCGTCTCCAAAAAATTTGAGCCTTTGATTAAAATGCCCGCACGACTTGCGCCGCCCAAGCCCGCGAAGAAACTCAACGGAATACTTATCACCAATGCGCAAGGACAACTTATCACGAGGAAAATCAAAGCGCGATAAAGCCACGTTTCCCAATCGCCAAAAATTATCGGCGGGACAATCGCCAACAAAGCCGCGCAGGCAACGACGACCGGCGTATAAATTCTTGCGAACTTCGCGATAAAATCTTCCGACTTCGATTTTCGGCTGCTTGCGTCTTCGACAAGCTCAAGAATTTTTGAGGCGGTCGATTCGCCGAAATCTTTTGTCGTTCGGATTTTCAAGACGCCGTTTAAATTTATGCAGCCGCTGACAACTTCCGCGCCGCTTGAAACATCACGCGGCAAACTCTCACCCGTCAAAGCGATTGTGTTCAAAGTTGAGTTGCCCTCGACAATCACGCCGTCAATCGGAATTTTTTCGCCGGGCTGAACAATTATAATCGTGCCGATTTCAACCTCGTCCGGGTCAACCTGTTCAAGCTCGCCGTCCGTTTCGACGTTTGCATAATCGGGGCGAATGTCCATCAGCTCGGAAATATTTTTGCGGCTCTTGCCGACCGCGTAGCTTTGAAACCACTCGCCGATTTGATAGAAGAGCATGACGGCAATCGCCTCGTTGTAGTCGCCGTCCTCGTAAATCGCCAAAGCAAACGCTCCGACCGTCGCAATCGTCATGAGCAAACTTTCATCAAAGGCGCGCAGATTTTTCAGCCCGTGAAAAGCCTTGAGCAAAATATCGTAGCCGACAATCAGATAAGGCACGAGGTAGAGCAAAAATTTTTCGACGCCGTGAAGCTCAACAAAATTCAGCGCGATAAGCAAAGCCGCCGCGATTATGATTCGGATTAAATTTTTTCGTTGCTTTGCGTTCACAAGAAAATCTCACAATCTTTTTCGACGCGCTTGCAGTTTTCGCGAACACGCCCCATGACTTCTTTAACGTCGACGCCGTCTTCAAATTCAACTTTCATTTTCAGCGTCATGAAATTCACGACGGCATCTTTCACGCCCGAAGTTTTCTTCGTCTCGACTTCCATGAGGTTCGCGCAGTTGGCGCAGTCCACATCGATTTTATAAGTCTTCTTCAAGTCAATCATCCTCCGAAAATTTTTATCAATTATAAATCACGGAGGGATTTTTATCAATCGGGAATTAAAGTCTGTCGGTAAATTACAATGACGGCTCCGATTGAACGTTTCAATGACTTTTAGTTTTTGAAAAACTTTTTCTTTGCGTGCCCAAAGAAAAAGTTACAAAAAGAAAGGGCACCTCGCAGGGGCGTTTG
>CAMVAG010000064.1 GCA_947165405.1 uncultured Selenomonadales bacterium | reverse complement strand
ACGCGGCGGCGATATTTTTCTGCAGTGAGAGGTTCGGTCTTCATCCAAGTCTTGACGATTTCCATTGCGATTGCCGAGCCGATAATCTTGCCGCCGATGCAAAGGACGTTTGAATCGGTGTGTTCGCGGGAAAGTTGTGCGCAGAAGGGGTCTTGACAAACCGCCGCATAAATGCCGTAGATTTTGTTGGCGATAAGAGCAGAGCCGTAGCCGACGCCGTCAACGAAAATTCCGCGATCGCATTCGCCTTTCGCAACCGCCAAAGCCGCAGGATAAACGAAATCGGAAAGGTCGCAAGCTCCCTCGTCGTAAGTGCCGAAGTCTTTGACCTCGTGTCCCTGTTCTTCGAGGTAAGCCTTGATTTGATTTTTGAGTTGGGTGCCGGCGTGGTCGTTCGCCATTGCAATTTTCATGGGAACTCCTCCTTAAAAATATTTTGAAAATTTTATCATACCGCCGAAAAAAAATAAAGCCCGAAAAAATCTTCGGGCTTGTGAGGTCGTGTGTAAATTTTATTGGAACTGTGCTCGCCGCGCAGGACGATGTTTGCTGAAGCAATCTCTGCAATAGACGGGACGATCATTCTTCGGCTCGAACGGGACTTCCGTTTCTTTGCCGCAATCCGCGCAGGTCACGGTAAACATTTGACGTTGTTCGCCGCCTTCGCGAGAGCGTTTGCGTTTATCGCGGCAGTCACGGCAACGCACGGGCTCGTTTTCGAAGCCGCGCTCCTGATAGAATTCCTGTTCGCCTGCGCTGAAGATGAATTCTTTCCCACAGTCCTTGCACACGAGTGTTTTGTCTTCAAAAGCCATTAAAAAAATCTCCTTACAACACATAAAAATTCTTTTGTTCGACGTGACAATTCACCTCGAAACAATACGCGGGAATTATATCACGCTTTATAAAAAAAGCAAGTTAAAAGAGGCACACCGCGTGACATGCCTCTGAAAATTCATTTGGAGCGGGCAATGGGAATCGAACCCACCTCTAAAGCTTGGGAAGCTCTCGTTCTACCGATGAACTATGCCCGCCGATTTTTATGGTAATAATTGCGAAATGCTTGCGCGGTTTTGATTGAACATTTTCATTCCGAAGAGTGCAAATTGTTGTTGAAGTTGTTCGCTGTGGAATTTCGTTGCCTGCTTTGCAATGTCGGCGTCGTCACCTGTGGAAGCGGCCGCGATTTGGTTTTCTTCCATTGTCCTGTAATTTGCCTCTTGGAATTCCAAACGCTGAAGTTGCGCGCCTTGAGTTGTTACTTCGTCGAAAAGATTTCCGTCGGCTGAAATGTCATTGATGATTGAATCGACTGAAACGCCGTCAATGACATAGTCGCCCAAGATGTGCATGGAATCAAGAATAGTACCGGCTTTTGTGGCGGCAGCGTCGACGAATATCAAAGATTTTTTTGCCGCTTCCACTGTCGACACGTCGATTTTAACATTGCCCTGTTCGTCCGTCAAACCGAGAGTTTGAGCACGGAGGTCACCTGCTTGAAAATTTTCGTAGCCGTCAATGCCCGCGAGCACCAAGTTGTTTCGCGAGCCGTCGAGCATGTTCATGCCGTTGTACTGAACGTAAGCATTGGCGTCGATTTGTGCAATGCTTTGATTAATATTTTTTTGAATTGCTTGGCGGTCGAGCGCAGCATTTGCGTCGTCCGCCGCCTGAATAATTTTTTCTCTAATCTCTGTCAGTGCATCAATGGTTCGTTTTGCCGCGCTCTCAGAAATTTTTATCGCCGAAGAGATATTCTGCGTATTTTGAACTGATTGAGACGACGCGCCTATGTTGCTTGCAAGGCGTGCGTTTATCGCGTATTCTGAGGCACCCGCCGACGCAGTCGGATGATTGGAGCCGGTCGTTATTCTTTGAACCGTCTTTTGTGCGACACTGTTTATCCCATTATAAATGCTCACCGAAGGATTAACGCCGCTCACTGTCATAGCCATCTTGTTTCACCCTTTCCTCTTCCGTGAACAGAAAAAAAATCCGCCTAAGTCTTTTGTGAATAATAGCATAAAATTTTTTTGCTTACAAGAAGTTTTTCCTGAAAGCAAAGATTTTTTTTCGAAGGTTTCCGGTTTGTCAAGAAAAATTTTTTCGCGGCAGTGATTATCATTGCATGAAAAATTTCTGCGTGTTAAAATTAATCCATAAAAATTTTTAAGGTGGTAGGAGCAATGGTTCATATAGTCGGAGCGGGACCGGGCGACCCCGATTTAATCACCGTCAAAGGGCAGCGGCTTTTGAGCGAGGCGGACGTTGTCATTTATGCCGGCTCTCTTGTCAACGAAGACATTTTAAAATTTTGCAAGCCCGAAGCCGAAATTTACAATTCCGCGCAAATGATGTTCGAAGAAATTCTTCACGTCATGGCTTTGGCGGAAAAGGCAGGCAAGACGACAGTCCGACTTCACACGGGCGACCCTTCGATTTACGGCGCGACTCAAGAACAAATGGATGCAATGCGGGAGCGCGGCATTGAATTCGACGTGACGCCGGGTGTAAGTTCGTTTTTGGCGGCGGCTGCGGCTCTCAAGCAAGAGTACACTGTGCCCGGCATAACTCAAACCGTCATAATCACTCGGCGCGGCGGAAGAACTCCCGTGCCCGACACCGAATCGCTCAAAAAACTTGCGCAACATCAAACGACGCTTTGCATATTTTTATCCGTGAATCTTCTCGACGACATCAAACGCGACCTCATGAGTGCGGGCTTTAAATCTTCCACGCCCGTTGCCGTAGTTTATAAAGCGTCTTGGCCGGGCGAAGAAAAAATTATCAAAGGGAGGCTGGATACAATCGTTCAGCAAGTCAAAGAAGCAAACATCGACCGCACGGCGATGATAATTATCGGGCATTGTCTGAGTTCAACCGGTCGTCAACAATCCAAACTTTATTCTCCTACATTCAGTCACATGTTCAGGCAGGCGAGATTTTAAATTGAGAACAGCAATTATTTCATTAACGACAAACGGCAGCCGGCTTGCCGAAAAAATTTCGTCGAAGGTCGGCGGGCAGACTTTTGCCAAAGGAAGAAATTTTACCAAGCTTGCCGATTTGGTTGCAGAAGTTTTCGGCAAGTTCGACGGACTTATTTTTATTTGCGCGGCGGGAATTGTCGTGCGCATGATAGCCCCTCACCTCGTCAGCAAATTGAGCGACCCGGCTGTTTTGGTTATCGACGAACGCGGGCGAAATGTTATCAGTCTTTTGAGCGGGCACGTCGGGCGCGCCAACGAATTGACTTTGGAAATCGCCAAAGCCCTCGAAGCAAACCCCGTGATAACCACTGCGACCGATGTTGAAGGAAAATTTCCTGTCGACGCCGTTGCCTCCAAATTCGGACTCGTCCCCGAACCGAAAGAAGCGATTAAGGCGATTAACTCGGCGATTCTGCGCGGCGAAGAGGTTTTCGTGACGGCGGGCGACGTGCGCTTGAATTTAATTCCGCAAAATCTGGTTGCGGGTGTCGGTTGCAGGCGAGGAACTTCGTCATTAAAAATTTTCGAGGCAATTCAACGGGCTTGTGCAATGATTCATCAACCGATTGAGCGCGTGAAGATTTTGGCGAGCGTCGATGCAAAAAAAGATGAGCCGGGACTTTTGGCATTGGCGGAAGTCATGGGGCTTGAACTGAAATTTTTTCCCGCGAGCGATCTTCAAAAGAAAATCGACGAGTACAAACTTGAAGAATCAAAATTTGTTACGCGGTCGGTCGGCGTCGGCAATGTCTGTGAGGCGGCGGCTCTTTGTTGCGTGGAAGGATCGCGCTTTGCTCTTCCGAAGACCTCTTTCAAAGGCGTGACGGTTGCCTTGTTGTGGGAAAGATGAATTATAATTTATTCACACGAAGATAAAGCGAAAACTACCGCTTGACAATCGAAGGCATGACGATAGCCAGCAAGACTAAAATTATCCCGAATGATTCGACGAGCCCGAATGCCGTCCCGAAAATCGCCCGACTGATTATCACGGAGGCGGCGGGCTCTGTCGTTGCGGTTATCGAGGCTTCCTCCGGCGTCAAAAATCTCAAGCCCGCGTTGAAACTCAAAAATGCCGCGATTGTCCCGAAAATTATTATCCAGCTCACGTCGAATAAAACTTCCGCTTCAAAGAAAGGCAACCAATTTTTTTCGTCGATAAGTGCGAAAGTCGATAACCCGCCGATAAACATTCCGACGCCCGTCAAAAAGTACGGGTCAATTTTTTTTGCGAATAAATGTTTCGGGAAGATTGCGCTGAAAGCAAAAGCCGCTCCGCTTGCCAAAGACCACACGACACAACCGAGCGGCACGAGTAATTTTGTAGGATTGCCGCCCGTCACCAATAAAAAGACGCCGCTCATAGCCAAGACGACCGCAATGACTTCGCCGCGCTTGGGCAGCCGCTTATGATAAAACGATTCCCATATCACGACCATCGCGGGGCAAGCATAACAAATTACCGTCGTGGCAGCCGCGCCGCCGATTGCGATTCCTTGAAAGTATGTGAACTGCATGAACATCACGCCGATAATCCCGTAAATCACAACGTCGAGCCAAAGTTTCGGGTGACGTTTGAGCAAGCCGAATGACCGCCAAAAATTTTTTTGTCGCGAGGAAATTAAAATCAAAATCGCGCCCGCCAAACACATTCGGATATTTGTGAGCTCCATTGCCGACTTTGACGAGTGCGAAAAAAAATCTTGTACCGCGACGCCCGAAGATGCCCAAAAAATTCCTGCCATTGCCACGAAGATTAATGCTAAACTTTTGCTCAAAAATTCCACCTGCTTTTAGCTTTCAGGTATCAGCTTTCAGCTTTCAGAAACTTGGTCTGACAGCTGAAAGCTAACCGCTGACACCTACTTTATAAATCGCGGCTTGAGAAGCAGAGTAACGAAGTACACGACAGCCGCGCAAGTTACAATCGTCGCGCCCGCCGCCGAATTTATTTCATACGCCAAAATCAATCCGACCAAGCCCGAGCTCAACGCAATCAGCACGCTCAACACGTGATAGCTTTTTACAGAGTTGGTGACGTTGCGGGCAGCAGCCGCCGGCAAAACCAAAAGCGCGTTGATTATCAAAATGCCGACCCATTGTATGCTCAACGCCACGACGATTGCCAAGAGCACAGCGAAGATTGATTCGACGAGTTGAGTTTTTATTCCGCGACTTCGTGCAAGCGTTTGATTCACCGACAAAATCAAAAGCCGATTGAAAAGTATCGCCCAGCTCACGACGACGATTAAAAATATTGCCGCCAATGAAATCAAATCTTCCCGCGTGATACTCAACAGGTCACCTATCAGGAAGCGTGAAAATTTATTGAACTGCCCGCCCGCCGACATTATCATCAAGCCGAGCGCAATCGCCGTCGAGCTGAACACGCCGATAACCGTATCCGCGCCCGCGTGCGATTTATTTTTTATGTAAGTTATCAAAAGCGCGAAGCCTATCGAAAAGCCGAGCAGTCCGAAAATTTCCGAGCCGACTCCGATTAAAGCTCCTATCGCTATTCCCGTGAAAGCTCCGTGCCCCAAAGAGTCAGAGAAAAACGCCATGCGATTCGATACGACCATCGTCGACAGCAAACCGAAAAGCGGCGTCACCAAAATCACCGCGATTAATGCGTTGCGCATGAATTCATATTCAAACAATTTTATCACCGCGCAGATTGTAACAGCTTTGAAAATCTTTTCAAGCAGAGGAGGAATTTTAATCGCCATGAAAAAATTTTTACTTGTCGTCATTGCCTTGACGATTTTATTTTTTGTCACGAGCCCGCCGAAAATTTTTATCGGGACGGAAGAGGAAACCGTTGCCGTCGTCGACGCCGATGAAAATTTTTCGCTCACGATAAATTTTATTCACTCGGTGCAGAAAACGCCCGTCGTCGAGGAATTGACTTTCAAGGACGGCGAATTTATTTTGCTGCGAACGAAATATAAATCTCAAGGCGTCGGTCTTCCCTTCGACGAGGCGGACGGAAAATTTTATCGCGACGGCGAATGGTTTATCTTCGACGAAATGAATCGCCGCTTTAAAAATTTGGAGCTGCGGACGGGCAAAGGCACTCAACTTAAAATTATCGTCAACGGTCGCGAACACGAACTCTATAAAAAATTTCCGCTCGGAACGAAAATTATTGTCAAGAGTTTTTGATTGAAGTAAAATCTTCGCAAAGGAGGGTCTTTCATGAATCGGAGAGAATTTATCAAAGGGAGCGTGGCGTTTATGGCAGTGGCAATGATAAATCCGAATTTCATTTTCGCCGCCGAAAATTTAAAGTGGTGGCAGAAAAAGCCCGTCTACCAAATTTATCCGAAGAGTTTTCTCGACACGACCGGCAAGGGCACCGGCGACCTGCGCGGCATCATTCGCAAGCTTGACTACATAAAAAGTTTGAACGTCGGAGCGATTTGGTTGACGCCGATTTATCCCTCGCCGATGGTCGACAACGGCTACGACATTTCGGACTACACGGGGATTAATCCGCTCTTCGGAACAATGGAGGACTTCGACGAACTCATTGCCGAGGCGAAGGCGCGCGATATAAAAATCGTCATGGATTTGGTTTTCAATCACAGCTCCGACAAGCACGCTTGGTTTATCGAATCGAAATCGAGCCGCGACAATCCCAAAGCCGATTGGTACATTTGGCGCGACGAGAAAACTAATTGGCGTTCGATTTTCGGCGGCAGTGCTTGGCAGTGGTGCGAGGAGCGTCAACAATATTATCTGCACACCTTCGCGAAGGAACAGCCCGATTTGAATTGGGAAAATCCCGACGTTCGGCGAGCCCTCTTCGACGCGGCAAATTTCTGGTTGAAAAAAGGAGTAGGCGGTTTCAGAATCGACGCGATTGTTTACATAAAGAAGCCCGAAAAATTTTTGGACGGCACGCCCGACGCCGACGGCACTTGCAGCGTTCACAACATGACGGCGAACACGCCCGGCATTTTGGATTTTCTGCACGAGCTCAAGCGCGAAGTTTTCGACGGGCACGATATTTTTACGGTCGGCGAGGCGAACAGCGTCAAGCCCGAAGAATTACCCGCTTGGGTCGGTGAGCGCGGCGTCTTCAATATGCTTTTCGAATTCAGCCACGTCAATATCATGTTCACCAACGGCGACGATGTTTGGCACCGTTCAAAGCCGATTAAGTTGAGCGAATTCAAAAAGGCATTGAGTGACAGTCAGCGGGCGACGCGAGGCAGTTGGTATCCGATTTATTTTGAGAATCACGACAAGCCTCGTTCGGTTGATAATTTCTTCCCGCACGGCACCGATAAAATTTTGGCGGCAAAGGCAATGGCGACGATTCTTTTCACGCTGCGCGGCACGCCTTTTGTCTATCAAGGTGAAGAGCTCGGCTTAACGAATACGAAATTTGATTCAATCGACGACTACGACGACATTTCCTCACGCGGCGCATACAATTTGGCACGGGCGGACGGCTTGAGCGACAAAGAGGCTTTGAAATTCGTTTGGAAGTTCAGCCGGGACAACGCGCGCACTCCCATGCAATGGAACACCTCAATTAATGCGGGCTTCACCGGCGGCAAGGCTTGGTTGCCCGTTCACGACGATTTTAAAATTTGCAATGTCGAAGTCGAAGAGCGCGACGCCGATTCCGTTTTGAATTTTTATCGGAAGATGAGCCGCTTGAGAAATTCGAGCGAGGTTTTGCTCAACGGCGATTACGAGGAACTTTATCCGAGCAACGAGGAAATTTTTGTTTACACGAGAACTTTGGGCGCGAAAAAATTTATAATCGCGGTGAACTTCACGACGCACGATGTAAAATTGCCCGCGAAGATTTTCGACGGCGCGAAGAAAATTTCGGGCAACTACTCTGACGAAAAAAATTATTTGCGAGCAACGGAGGCGGTAATCTATGAGCTTTAAGGTTGCGGCGAGCGACTTCGACGGAACACTTTTCAGGGAACAAAAATTTTCTTCGGAAGATTTGGAGGCGATAAAAGCTTGGCGGGCGGCGGGCAATAAATTCGGACTCGTGACCGGTCGTTGCTACCCTATGCTTATACCTCACTTGCAAGACGCCGATTTGAAAATTGACTTCGCGATTTGCGACAACGGAGCGATAATCTTCGACGGCGCGCAGAAAATCATTTTCGAAACGGAAATTCCGAAAGAAACTTTGCTTGAACTTTTCAACGAGCCTTTTTTGAAAAAGAGTTTGCATTTTCTGTTCGAGGCGGCGGACGAAGTTTTTTGCGTCAACGTAAAAGAAAATTCTTGGGTCATTACGGAAAGACCGCGCTGGGAATTTTTTTTGACGTTCATTGACGCCGCGCAGGTAAAGTCGCTGTCGAAAAAAATAAATCAGCTTGCCTTAGGTTTTGGAAGTTCGGAAGAAGCGCAAGAAGCAGCAGACTTTTTGAATCGCAATTACGGCGAAAAAATTTTTGCACAAAAAAATACTCGCAGCCTCGACATTGTGGTTGCGGGTATGAATAAAGCGCGCGGCGTTGAAAATCTTTTGAACTTTTACGATTGGCGCGGCGAGGTTTACGTCATCGGCGACGAGTCAAACGATTTGCCTATGATAAAAAAATTCGGCGGCTACACAGTCTCCACGGCTAAAGATTTTGTCAAGCGCGAGGCCTCGGCGGTCTTTGATTCGGTCGGCGCGATGCTTGAAAATTTTTCTTGACAAAACCCGATAAAACTTTTATAATGCGCCTTGTGTTAGTCAAGTGACTAAGACGAGCGGACATAGCTCATCTGGTAGAGCGCAACCTTGCCAAGGTTGAGGTAGCGAGTTCGAGCCTCGTTGTCCGCTCCAGAACAAGCGGAAGTAGCTCAGTGGTAGAGCACAACCTTGCCAAGGTTGGGGTCGCGAGTTCGAGCCTCGTTTTCCGCTCCAATTTTTTTTGACAACAAGTTGGTTACCGGTTGGACCCGTAGCTCAGTTGGTTAGAGCAACCGGCTCATAACCGGTCGGTCCCAGGTTCAAGTCCTGGTGGGTCCACCAACTTAACATATGGCCTTGTAGCTCAGCTGGATTAGAGTATTTGACTACGAATCAAAGGGTCGGGGGTTCGAGTCCCTCCAAGGTCACCACGCGGGTAGGTAGCGAAGTGGCTAAACGCGGCGGACTGTAAATCCGCTCCCCTTGGGTACGATGGTTCGAATCCATCCCTGCCCACCATATCGAAATCACAAGTGTCGTCTTCGGGCGGCACTTTTGCTTTATAAATCAAAAGACTGCCAAACATTTTTATGCAAGGCAGTCTTTTTAATTTTGTCGGCATAATCGCCGCTTAAGTTCATTCGGTTAAAGAAGCTCCGCCGATTTCGTTTGCGCGGTTGTCGAAGCGGCTCATGATTTCGTTGTAAGTTTGAGTGGAAATTTCGGGCAAGTTGCTTTGACCTGTCGCGTCTTTCCAAGTCATGCCCGCCTGTTTGAAGCCTTCCTCGACGGCTGCGCGCATTTGTGAAAGTTTTTCGGGGTCGTTGCCCGCTATCGCCGAAGCCAAATCGAAAATGCGAGTGGAAACTGCGTCAACCGACCAAGCTCCGCCGGGCGCAATGGCTTTGGCTGCGTCTTCGGCATTGGTTGCCACTTCCGGCAGGGCGAAACGTGCCGCGTCAATTTGTACGCCGCCGAAATTCAAAATGCCGATTCCTTCATCGAGCCAGCCTTGAAGTTTGTCGTTCGATTCGGTCAAGGCCTGAATCATGATGTTGAGCATTGTTTGCTCTTGAGTTTCCAAATCCGCTTTGAGCGCGTCGACCTGTTCAGAGGTGAGTCCTTTGGTTTCCTTGGTGCTGCCGTCTTCAACGGAAAAATCTTCCGCCGTTTGCTTCGGTGCCTGTTGAGCTTGCTTTGCCGCGTCGGAAATGTTCAGCTCAAAAGCCTCGCCGATTTTTGCCTGTTGAGTTTGTGCCGCCGTGTTTTGCGCGGTTGACTTTGCGTTTGCCGAGTTCTTGGCTTGCGTTGCGTATTGCGCGAACCCTTGAGCCACTCTTGCCATATTGCTTACGTCCATGTTAAAAACCTCCTTGAAAAAAACTACTCCAACACGAAGTATTTCCTGCGAAAAATATACAAAAAATTCGGTGCAAAGTCAAGGAAGATTTACATCATCAGCAACATTTCCAAATCCAGATTCTGAACTCTCTTCTACTTTTCTTTTGCAGCGCCCAAAAGAAAAGTAGCAAAAGAAAAGGGCGTTTCTCCGGCTGTAAAAACATCCTGTTTTTAACGCCGGCGGCCGTCGTCCGTGACGGCCGGGTTTGCGCTCACCGTTGCGTTTCGATTTTATTTACATCATCAATAACATTTCCAAATCCAGATTCTGATACGGCTTCAGCTCTGTCGAAGGGCTGCCGT
>CAMVAG010000063.1 GCA_947165405.1 uncultured Selenomonadales bacterium | reverse complement strand
GCACCCGCGTTGAGCAAAATGAAATCGTAACGCCCGCGCGCTTTTTGAATTGCCTCGACAAGTTCGCCCTCGTAATTCGACTGCAAAAAATCTATCGCATCGACTCCCGCCCGAACGGCTCGTTCGCGCAGAAGTTCGTTTATGTCGTTGAGCGTTGTCCGCCCGTAAACTTCCGGCTCGCGTGTTCCAAGCAAATTCAAATTCGGTCCGTTCAAAACCAAAATCCGCTTGACGTTCACGCCTTCAGTATCTGATTGCAAATTTATTCTCTCCTTTCACGACGGGCAAATCGCTTTCCTCAAAGTTCGTGACCTTAATCCAATCGTTGCCCTTTTTTATTTTTGCGATAAGGCGTTCAATCGTCTGCGGTTCGCCCTGCAATTCCATGGTAACGGAGCCGTCGCTCATGTTCTTGACCCAGCCCGTCAAGCCGAGAGCTTTGGCATTGCTTTGAACAAAAAATCTGAAGCCGACACCTTGAACGCGACCTTCTGCGCGGCCGGCTTTGCGAATTGCGTTTTCCAAGTTGACCGGCTCGACGACCTCGGCATCCTCTTCGGCTCTGCCAAAAATATTTTTCCAAAAGCTCATGAAAAAAATCTCCCTTCGGTCGATTTTTAGCTGTCAGCTTTTAGCTTTCAGCTTTCAGGATTCTAACCACTAAAAGCTAACAGCTACCAACTCCTCATTAATGACCAAATTTCTACGGGCTTGACGACGGAAATTTTTACGATTTGTTGAGCGTGAGGCGCGGAGAAAATTTCCGAGCCGTCCGCGTTGTGCATTGAAGTTATCGTCTGCGAAAAAGTTTTTCCTCGCGGTTGAAAAAATTCCACGCGCTGATTGATTTCAAACTTGCCGCGCTGTTCAATCGTCGCCGTCATGGTCGAGGCGTCGAAGTCACGAACGATTCCCAAAAATTCTGACGAACGCGCCGGCTTTGAAGTCGAATAAATTTCTGTCGGGTTGCCGTCGTCGAGGAAAAAGCCCGTCGTGTACGGTCGGTGAGCAATTTTATTCAGCTCGTCAAGCCACTCGTCACGAACTTTAAAATCGCCGTCGAAGTATGAATCAATCGCCGCCCGATAAACTTTCACGACGCCCGCCACGTAATTGACGCTCTTCATGCGCCCTTCAATCTTCAAACTTGCAACGCCGCTTTCAATCACTTTATCGAGGCAGGGCAACAGGCACAAATCTTTTGAGTTCATGACGTAGGAGCCGCGTTCGTCCTCGCCGACGGGAAAAAATTCGCCTGCGCGGGTTTCCTCGACAAGATTATATTTCCAGCGACAAGAATGAGTGCAAGCCCCTCGATTGGCATCGCGACCCGTCAAAAATTTCGACAACCAACATCGTCCCGAATAGGATATGCACATCGCGCCGTGAATAAAAATTTCAAGCTCCGCCGAGCAGTTTTGTTTAATGTCCAAAATTTCTTCGCGGGTGAGTTCGCGAGCCAAGACGATTCGACTTGCGCCGAGTGCTTGAAAAAATTTCGCGGCTTGAAAATTTGTGACGTTCGCTTGAGTGCTGACGTGGATTTTTAAATTTGTTTCCTTTGCCAAACTCAAGACGCCCAAATCGGAAACCAACACCGCGTCGACTTGAGCCGCGTCAAGAAATTTCAAGTAATCGTTGAGTGCGTTGAGGTCTGCGTTGTGTGCAAAGACATTGACCGCCGCATAAATTTTTTTTCCGAGCCCGTGAGTGAATTCGACGGCTTGCAGAATTTCTTCGCGGGTGAAGTTGTCTCCGTAAGCGCGAAGGCTGAAATTTTTTCCGCCGAAATAAACTGCGTCCGCTCCGTAAATCAGCGCGGCTTGCAATTTTTCAAAATTCCCTGCAGGCGCGAGCAGCTCCGGCTTATTGCAATTAGGAATGTGGAATGAGGAATTAGGAATTAAATTCGCGTCGTTGTCATTCCCAATTCCCAATTCATAATTTCTAATTGAATCAGCGATATTGATTGACAAGATTTAAATGCTCCTCGTAAGTGTAAGCGTAATGATTGTGTCCGAGTTTGTCGGCGACGAAATAAAGATAATCTGTATCGGCGGGGTGCAAGACTGCCTCAATCGACGCCATGCCGGGATTGGCAATCGGTCCGGGCGGAAGCCCCGTGTGTTGATAAGTGTTGTAAGGCGAATCTATTTGCGTGTCTTCGATTGAAACTTCTTCTTTGGGCACTTCCATTAAATATTGTAAAGTTGCATCGGTTTGCAGCGGCATGTTCAGCTTGAGACGCTTCAACAAAACCTGCGCAACAATCGGGCGGTCTTCGGGGAAACGAACTTCGCGCTCGACCATCGACGCCAGCGTTATCAAGTCATAAACCGATAAGCCCATCCTCTCTGCTCGCGAACGCATTGCCGGCGTCAATCGCTCGTCGAAAGTTTTCGTCATGAGATTTAAAATTTCGTCAACTTCCATGTCGCTTTCGACATTATAAGTATCGGGGAAGAGGAAACCTTCCGCCGCGTAGAAAACATTTTGGCGTTTGCGCATGTAATCGTAGGGCGTGAAGTCCTCCGCCGCCTTGAGGAATTCTTCTTTGTCTGCGAGGTCAAGATTGTAAAGACGCTCGGCAATTTCTTTGACGCCGAAGCCTTCGGGAATGGTGAAGCGGACAAATTGTTTTTCGCCCGTCAAAAGTTTTTCAAAAACTTCGTCGTCGGACATGCCGGCGGTGAAAGTGTAAGCTCCGGGACGAAACTTATCGTCGTAGCCGTAAAGCCTCGAAAAAATTCTGAACCTTAAGCTGCTGTCGATAACGCCTTTCTCCGCCAAGCGGTCGGCAATCTCGGCGGTCGACAGCCCGTCACGAATTTTTATGTTGATGCGTTTTTCCTCGTCAACAATATTTTCGGTCGGCGTCTCATCTTGCACGGGCTTTTGAATGTGCGCAATGGAAGGGTCAGCGAAAATTAAAATCGCGCCGATAACCGCAATGCAAGCAAAGACCACGCCCGCAACCGTCGCCACATATTTCAAAGAAATTTCTTCGCGCAAGTCGTCGATTGAAATCATGAGTTTCTCGCGAAAAGTTTTTTTGCCTGCGCGGCGTGAGGGAATTTTTATTTGTTCGGTGTCCTTGTCGGATAAATTTTTTTTATCGTCAGGCGCGTTATTCATTCTTCCTCATCCAAAAGTTTTTCGTAAGCCGCTTGAACTTTTTCAAATTCCTCGTCAGTCGGCTCGATATATTCTTCCAGCCCGTCCTCGTTGACGACAATCTTGGCAATGATAACGTCGTCGTCCTCGCAGCCGCAATCGCAACCGCACCCGCAATCGCAATTTGCACCGTGAACGTGCTCTTCGTCTTTAACTTCAACCAACAGCGCAAAATTTTCGCCGTCGACGGGAATAATCATCTCCTCGACGTAATAAAAGACGTTGCCTTCGTCGTCGGTCATTTCAATCAAAAAATCATCGTCCAAAATTTCTTCACGCTTATCCGCCATTTAAAAATCTCCTCTCCCGCTGTCCAAATATCCTTGCAGAATAAAAACCGCCGCCATCTTATCGATAACTTTCTTGCGTTTCTTGCGACTCAAATCAGCCGCGATTAAATTTTTCGTTGCCGCAACGGTGCTTAGGCGTTCGTCCCAAAAAATCTGATTGACATTTGGAAACGCCGCCTTGAGTTTTGCCGCGAAATTTTTTACGGACTCGCAACGAGTGCCTTCCGTGCCGTCCATATTTTTTGGCAAGCCGATAACAAAAGTCGTCGCCTCAAATTCAGTGACGAGTTCGCCGAGCCGAGCCAAATCATTTTTGTTGGAAGTGCGGCGGATTGTCTCGACGCCCTGCGCAGTCAAGCCGAGCAAATCACTCGCCGCAACTCCGATTGTCTTGTCGCCGATGTCAAGAGCCAAAGCCCTCACGTCTTAGCCTCCAATCGTTCAAGATAAGAACGCACCAATTCTTCCAAAAGTTCATCGCGTTCGACTTTGCGAATCATGCTGCGCGCTTCAAGGTAACTCGTCACGTAAGCGGGATCGCCGCTCAAAAGATAGCCGACCAGTTGGTGCACGGGGTTGTAGCCCTTTTCGGTCATTGCCTTGTAAGCATTCTTTATAACTTTTTGAGCACGATTCTCCTCGACGCCGAAACTGAACATTCTCGTTTCGTCGCTGACGGTTTTGGTTTCGTCGCCGCTCATCTAATCACTCCTTTACAAACTTCAAATTCATTTCGCGCATTGTACACCAAAAAAGCAATCAGTGACAAGAAAAACTTTTGACGATTGACTTTAAAGAATTACCTGCTAAACTAAGCGTTGTCGATTTTTACTTTTACATTTTTGAAAAACTTTTCTTTGCAAGTTTTCTTCTGCTTTCTTTTGCATGCCCAAAAGAAAGTAGCAAAGAAAAGGGCACCTCGCGGGGGCGTTAATGTCATCCGTGACGGCCTCAAATTACAACCATAATAAAAGGAGTTAAGAAAATGAACAGCATTAAAATGATTCTTCCGGTTACCGTGAAAGCAAAACTCACCGAAAAACTTCGTGCGCGGCTCGTCGACGAGGCAACCAAAGTCGCCGAACAAATGGAACTTGAACTCAAGCAGATTAACATCGACATGCAACGCGAATTGGAAAACAATCCTCAACACGAGGCGCAAATCAGAAATTTCTTCGGCAGAGAAATGGCTCCTCGTCAAGGGCGTTTGGATGAGGCTCATCGTCGCAAAGAGACTTTTGAAAAATTGGCACTCGGCGCGGAAATTGTTCAAGGCACGACGGAGCGTCAAGTCGAATTGAAAGTCGGCGATAATCTTCGCGAGGCAATGAATGTAGAAATTTTGGTGGAAGATGACAAAATCATTGCAATCCGCGGCTGAAATAATCGTCGGGAAAATCGGCGCGGCTCGCGGGCTTGACGGCACTTTGAAAATAATTCCGCTGACAGATTTTGAGGGGCGTTTCGACGGCTTGGAAAAAATTTCTGTCGGCGGGAAAATTTTTCGCGTCGAGGAAGTCGAACACATCGGCGGACAAATTTTTATGAAGTTCGCGGGCGTCGACAATCGGGAAGCTGCGCGGGCTTTGACGAATAAATTTTTGACGGTCGACAGGAAAGATGCCGCGCCGCTTGCCGAAGGAGAATTTTACACCTTCGACATTATCGGCTGCGAAATTTTTGACGGCGAAAAAAAAATCGGAACGGTCACAAATGTTTTGAAGACCGGCAGCAACGACGTGTTCGAGGTCGACGGCAAGACTTTGATTCCCGCGCTGAAGTCCGTCGTAAAATCGATTGACATTGCCGCGAAAAAAATTTTGGTCGACGAAAATGCTAATTGACATCATCACGCTCTTCCCCGAAATGTTCGCGGGCGTCTTCGGCGAAAGCATCATCAAACGCGCCGTCGAGAAAAAAATTTTGGAGATTCGCTTCACGCAACTTAGAGATTTCGCCTTCGACAAGCACAGGCAAGTTGACGATTCGCCGTTCGGAGGAGGCGCGGGCATGGTTCTCAAACCCGAACCCGTCTATCGTGCCGTGCGTGACGTTTTGAGCAAGTCCGAAGAAAATTTTTCGCGCAAGATAATTATCACCGACCCTGCCGGCGAAATTTTCACTCAAGCAAAAGCCAAAGACCTCGCCGCGCTTGACCAAATTATTTTCGTCTGCGGACATTACGAGGGCTTCGACGCGAGGATTTACGACCTTGCCGACGAATTGATTTCAATCGGCGATTATGTTTTGACCGGCGGCGAATTGCCCGCAATGGTTATCGTCGACGCTGTGGCTCGCATGTTGCCGAATGTTTTGGGCTCGGCTGAATCTGCGCAGACCGATTCTTTCTTCGACGGCTTGCTCGGCTTCCCGCAATACACACGCCCGCGAGACTTCGAAGGAAAAATCGTGCCCGAAGTTTTGTTGTCGGGCAACCACGCTGAAATAAAAAAATGGCGCGAGGCTCAAGCTTTGAACCTCACACAAACCAGGAGACCCGATTTGATAAAATGAACACGAAAAAAATTTTGGCGGCGGGCGTCGTCCTGTTGATTGTGACAATTGCCGTCGGTTTCGCGGCTTATCAAAGTTATCGGCAACTCAAAAATCGCGGCGGCAATCCGGCAGTTATCGCACGTCATGCAATCGAGGCACGCGAACTTGAAACTTTCAAAAAATGCGTCGACGTTGACAAGTTGCTTGAGCGGGCGGCTGAAGAAATTTTGACTGCGCAGATAAATTCGACGCTTGCCCCGACCGCTTACTCAATGGACGAACTTCAACAACGCTACGACAAACTCAAGCCCGATTTCGTGACGAGCGGGCGGGCGGCTTTGGAAGAATACATTTCGACGGGCAAGGTGACCTTCCCGAAAAATTTAACCGACGCGCAAAAATTTTTCAAAGAATCGGGCATAACCTCCTGCCAAATCAAAAGCATTTCCAAGCCGCAAAAGGACGGCAGCTCACGAATCGTCACGGCGATATTTTACAATTCGTACATGAAATTCAATTTTGAGATTGAATTGGAACTTGAGCCCTTCGGCGAAAACGATTGGCGAATCAAAGACGCAAAAGGTTTTGAAAGTTATTACAGCGGCTATCGTCGTTCGCTCAAGCGCAAGCTCAATTCACTCAACGCGCCGATTGGTCACAAGATGGACGAAATTTTTAAAGTAAAAAGTTTCATTGTTGAAAATGCGGGCGGCGACGAATACGGCTTTTCGCAGACGCTCAACCTCGCGATAAAGGCTGATGTTCATTTCGACAAGCCGCTTGCAAAAGTTATCGGCAATGTTGTCCTCGACAGAGGCGACCGCGAAAGCATTGCGCCGTTTGCAATCGACATAAGCCGAGCCGAGCAGGGCACTCAAATTTTTAACTTGACCAAGACTTTGAATCCCTTCGTGAGAGCCGACGCCGACGCAATGAAACACGGCTTCAAGAAAAAGGATATTCATATCGAAGTGACGGAAATAATTTTCGCCGACGGCACGAACTTGAAACTTCTCGACAAATTACCCGAATAAAATCTTTGCAACAAAAAATCCTCCACTCAAGCGGGCGGAGGATTTTTTTTACACTTCAACGATAATCGGAAGAATCATCGGGCGGCGGCGTGTTTGTTCAAAAAGAAATTGTGCAAGGGCGTCGCGGATATTGAGCTTAATCGTCATCCAATCGGAAATTTGTTCTTCTCTGCAGCGTCGGAGAACTTGGAAGACTCTGCTTCTTGCGTCGTCCATGAGTTGTTCGGATTCGCGGACGTAGACGAAGCCTCTTGAAACAATATCGGGACCGGAAATGATTCTGCCCGAAGCGCGATTCATTGTCACGACGACGATTAAAATTCCGTCTTGAGAAAGTTGGCGGCGGTCGCGCAAGACGATATTGCCGACATCACCGACGCCCAGCCCATCGACCATGATAACGCCCGCGTTGACATGCCCCGCGATTTTTCCGCTGTCACGAGAAAGTTCAATGACGGCTCCGTTTTCGCCGATTAAAATATTTTCGCGGTTCATGCCCAGTTCTTCGGCAAGTTTGGCGTGCGCAACCAAATGATGAAGTTCGCCGTGAACGGGCATAAAAAATTTCGGTCTTACCAAATTGTGAATCAAGCGCAATTCATCGCGGGCGGCGTGTCCCGAAACGTGAATGCCCTCTTCGCGGCGATGAATCACATTTGCTCCGAGCTTCAAAAGATTGTCGACGGTCTTTGCAACGAGTTTTTCATTGCCGGGAATGGGCGTGGCGGAAATAATCACAGTGTCGCCGGGAATAACGTCAACTTGCCTGTGGTCGCTCATTGCCATACGAGTCAACGCGCTCATGGGTTCGCCCTGACTGCCCGTCGTGATTATCACGATTTTGTTTGCGGGATAACTTCTTATGTCCTCGATGTCAATGATTGTGCCTTCGGGCGCGTGAAGGTAGCCGAGCTCAAGGGAAGTGGCAACGACGTTCACCATGCTGCGTCCCAAAATCGCCACGCGTCGACGATAGCGAATCGCCGTATCAATCGCTTGTTGAATTCTGTGAACGTTCGAGGAAAAAGTCGCAACGATGATTCTGCCGGGCGCGTTTTGAAATTCACGATTGAAAGCTGCTCCGACAGTTCGCTCGCTGGGTGTGTGCCCTTCTTTTTCCGCGTTCGTCGAATCGGCCATCAAAAGCAAAACGCCTCGCGCTCCCAAATCGGCAAAGCGGCGGAAGTCAGTCATTTTGCCGTCAATCGGCGTGTAATCCAATTTGAAGTCGCCCGTGTGAACAATCATGCCGACGGGTGTTTTAATCGACAAGCCGACCGAATCGGGGATTGAGTGATTCACGCGAATGAAGCCGACGCTGAAACAACCGACCATTATAATTTCGCCGCCGGACACCGCACGCAGATTTTTGCATTCGACTCCGTCCTCTTTGAGCCGACCGGATAAAATGCCGAGCGTGAGTTTTGTGCCGTAGACGGGGACAGAAAGATTTTTTAAAATGTAAGGCAACGCGCCGATATGGTCTTCGTGTCCGTGCGTGAGTATTATCGCCTTGAGGCAAGTTTTATTTTCCATGACGTAGGAAATATCGGGGATAACCAAGTCAATGCCGAGCATATCATTTTCGGGAAACATCAGCCCCGCGTCAATCATAATCATTTCGTCGCCGTAGCGGATAATCGTCATGTTCTTGCCGATTTCGCCGAGCCCGCCCAATGGAATAATTTTTAGTTTGTTATCGCCTCGTTGGTCTATTCTCAAATAGAATCTCCTCCCTTTTAACAATGCGTAATGCGTAATTCGTAATGCGCAATTATTTTTTCATTACGCATTGCGCATTTCGCATTCCTAATTGCTTTTCCGAACTCTCAACGCTTAAAGGCATTTTATCAAATCGTGAAAGTCAATGCAATTTTAATTTTGTTTATGGTATAATCGGCGCAGAACGATTTGGGAGAAAAACTTATGGCGAACTTTATCGAACTCGGAAAAAAAATTTACGACTTGAACAATCCTCGCGAGGCTCATCGTTTTGCAGTCTTCTTGGCGAGGTGTTGTCTTCATCCTCAACGCATGAACCGCCTTGAAAAATTTTTTGCGCAATCGGAATTGCTGTCGAAAGTTGCGCAAGGTTATCCGTTTGTCTACGAGCAGGCGACGCGAGCATTTTTTTATTATCGGTCGACGTTCGAGGAGCGGGCGCGGCTTATCGAGGAGAACATGAAATTTTTATCGGAGCGTTTCAACGAAGACTTCATGCTCAAACTTTACGGCGATAAAAAAATTGAACTGTGGCGAATGACTTTGGATGAGACGCTCGGCGAAATGAATTTGGTTTTGTGCGCGGAATCCGGTCAACGCAAAGAAGGATTGGCAGCGGTCATGTTCAACTTGCCCGACGAGGTGCCCGTCTATCAAATTTTATTTTGGATAGCAAAAACTCACGAAGGCGATTGGGCGATGTGGATCGGTGCCATGCAAGGACCGAACGTCGACGACGCCAAAGAACTTGTCAAGCGCATTACAAAAAAATGCCACGCTTACCGCACGAAAAATTTGATTCTCTACGCCGCGCAGGCTGTGGCAAGAAATTTCGGCGTGAAAAAAATTTTCGCCGTCACGAACGAGGGCTACTACGCGAACAATCACGTTCGCCGCGACAGGAAATTGAAAACTTCCTTCAGCGATTTTTGGAAAGAGGCGGGCGGCCTTCCGACGAGCGACGAAAGATTTTACGAATTGCCTTTGATTGAAACGCGCAAGACCGTCGAAGAAATTCCCTCTCACAAGCGCGCGCAATATCGGCGGCGGTTTGCTTTGCTTGACGAGTTGGATAAATCGATTGAGGAAACTTTGAGAGGATTTAAAAATGAAGCTTGCGATTTTTGAAAACATAATGACGCCCGGCGGTCACGAGGTTGAATTCGACAGAATTTTGGTTGAGGAGTTCAAAGCTCTCGGTCACGAGGTCGAGTTTTACGTTCCGGAAAATTTTTCGTTCCAATTCGATTATCAAACGCCTGTGACGCGGCTCAAAGGCGATGCCGTGACTTACACAAATTCGCGCGGCTGGAAAAAACTTTTGGCTTCTCTTCGACGCGAATTTAATCGGCAGCGTTGGTACAGTCAGCTGTTGCTCTCACAAAAAAAATTCGACGCGCTGATTGTCCCGACTTCGACTTACAGATATTTGCGCTCATTGAATTACAGCGACTTAAAAAAAATTTCCGTGCCGCTGATTTTTATTTTGCACGGAATCAATCCGAAAGAGGCTCCGAAATTTTTGGCGGAAGCGGAAAAACTTTCGGCGAACAAAAATATCAAGCCGGTCGTGTTGACTTTCGGCGACAACATCTTCGGTGAGCGGCGCGAAAATATTTTCACGATTTATCCTCCGACTTACACCGCACGCGA
>CAMVAG010000062.1 GCA_947165405.1 uncultured Selenomonadales bacterium | reverse complement strand
AAAATTTTTTACGAGGAAAAATTATGTCTGCAAAAAAAAATCCGACGACCTTGAGTTCGTTTGCGCCGCCGATTTTATTTCTGTTGTTCGATTATGTCGGCGTCGTCTTGAGCGAACACCTCGCCTTCCTCCTGCGCGACAAATTGGATTATTGGAATAACGTCACCTATCTTTACGGCGACACTTACATTTACGGTTGGGTGCCGCTGTTGTTTCTGATTTTCTTGGGGCAATCGCGAACCTATCGGCAAATGAAACCCGTCGTCGACACCATGCGCGATATTTTTAAATCGGTCTTCGCCGGCTGGATTTCGTCGATAATCATCATCTATTTCCTCAAGGCAAGCAATTTGTCTTCGCGGCTGTTCATAATTTTGTTCGGGCTGTTCGTCCTCGTGAACGTCTGCCTGATTCGCTATTGCGTGCTGAAATTTCTCAAGCGGCAAAATATTTTTTACGAGCCGATAATTTTAATCGGCGCGGGGCTCACGGCGGAGAGGCTGATAAAATTTTGGCGAGAGGATTTGGGCTATCGATATAAGATTGTCGGATTGATTGACGACCACCCGATTTCCGCGCAGCTCCCGAAAAATTTTCCGATACTCGGCGGCTTCAACGAGGCGCGCAGAATCATTCGGGCGGCAAATGTCAAAACGGTCGTGATAGCCGCGCCGGGTCTCGGCAAAGAAAAATTGCAAGAGCTGATAACAAAAATTCAACCGCACGTCAAAAATATTTCGTTCGTGCCGGATTTAATCGGGACGCCCATGTCGAGCGTGGAGTTGTCGCTTTTGTTCAGCGAAAAAATTTTGATGCTCAACCTGCGGAATAATCTTTCGCGCCCGTATAATCGAATCCTCAAAAGAATTTTCGACTTGACGTTGACGATTGTCGGCGGGCTGATGATTTCGCCTTTCCTGCTGATAATTGCGCTTGCCGTAGCGATTGACAATCGGGGACACGTGATTTTTGCTCACAGGAGAGTGGGCGCGGCGGGGAAAAAATTTTCGTGCTACAAATTTCAAACGATGGTGCCCGACGCCGAAGAGAAGTTGAAAAAATATTTGGCGGAAAACCCCGAAGCGCGGCGCGAGTGGGAAGAATCTTTCAAGCTGACGAACGACCCGCGAGTTACAAAATTGGGCAGTTGGTTGCGGCGGACGAGTTTGGACGAGTTGCCTCAACTTTGGAATGTGATTCGCGGCGAGATGAGTTTGGTCGGTCCGCGCCCGATTGTTCAAGCTGAAGTCGTGCGCTACGGAAAAAATATTCGCGAGTATTACATGGTGTTGCCGGGCATAACGGGCATGTGGCAAGTCAGCGGACGCAGCGACACGACTTACCCCGAACGCGTTGCAATGGACGCTTGGTACGTTCGCAACTGGTCGGTTTGGATTGACTTGATGTATCTTTTCAAGACGGTTAAAGCGGTCTTCACCGGCAAAGGAGCCTATTGATTTACGAATTTGATTTATTCTTTCACACCGGAAAACCAAATATTTTTCCTCCCGTCAAGGCGGCGGGATTTTTTTTTGCAACGGTTGATTTTGCAATAGCTGCGTGTTAAACTTAAATAAATCGATTCAAGAAAACTTATAATCATTGATTATGAAAAGGAGGATTTTAATGATTGATATTACCGACAGAGTACGCAACAAAGATTTACTCGGAAAGATTGTCAGCGCGGAGGAAGTAGCGAATTGGATTCAACCGAATTGGACAATCGCTTGCAGCGGTTTCACGGCTTCGGCTTATCCGAAAGCGGTTCCGCTTGCCCTCGCCGAACGCATGAAGAAAGAGCCCTTCCAAGTCAACATTTGGACGGGTGCCTCGACAGGACCCGAACTCGACGGCGCGCTTGCCGAAGTCAAAGGAATCAAACAGCGTTTGCCCTATCAGACCGACAGCAAGCTTCGTCCGCTCATAAACGACGGCACTGTTGATTATCTCGACTTGCACTTGAGTGAATCGGCGCAGTTGACACGCACCGGCTTTATCAAAAAGAAACCCGACTTCGCGTTGGTTGAGGCTTGTGCCATCACCGAAGAAGGAAATTTGATTCCGACGACAAGTTTGGGCAACGCGGCAAGTTACGTTCAAAGCGCGGATACCGTCGTCGTCGAAGTCAACACAACGCAGCCGCTTGAGCTTGAAGGCATGCACGATGTTTATGTTCCGCTCGACCCGCCCAATCGTCTGCCGATACCGATTGTCCACGCCGACGACAGAATCGGCACGACTTACATTCCCTGCACGCCCGACAAGATTAAGTACATTGTTCCCTGCGACGTGAAAGACCACACCCGCGACTTGACGCCCGTCGACGAAAACTCAAAGAAGATGGCGGAATTTACGCTTGAACTTCTCAACGCCGAGATAAAAGCCGGTCGCATGCCCAAAGGTCTTTTGCCGCTTCAATCGGGCGTCGGCAACGTTGCCAATGCGGTTTTGGAAGGTTTTATCGAAGGCGACATGACCGACTTGGTTGTTTATACCGAAGTCATTCAAGACGCAATGCTTGACCTTATCGACGCGGGCAAATTGAAATTCGCAAGCGGCACGGCGTTCAGTCCTTCGCCCGCCGGCATGGACAGATTCTACAAGGAAATCGATAAGTACCGCAAATATATTTTGCTCCGCCCCGAAGAAGTTTCCAACTCGCCCGAAGTCGTTCACCGTCTCGGCGTTATCGCAATGAACACCGCGCTTGAAGTCGACATTTACGGCAACATAAATTCCACGCACGTCACCGGCACAAAGATGATGAACGGTATCGGCGGCAGTGGCGATTTCGCACGCAATGCTTATCTGACGATTTTCTACACGCCGTCGACTGCAAAGGGCGGCAAGATAAGTTCAATCGTTCCGTTCTGCTCGCATATCGACCACACCGAACACGACGTTGACATTATCATTTCCGAATACGGCATTGCAGACCTGCGCGGGCTTGAACCTCGTCGTCGTGCTTTGGAAGTCATCAACAAATGCGCGCACCCCGATTACAAACCGATGTTGCTTGATTATTACGAACGCGCTCTTGCCGCAACGAAGAAGGCTGCAACGCCGCACCTTTTGCAAGAGGCTTTGAGTTTCCATACGCGCTTCCTTGAGACAGGAGATATGCGCAAATAAATCTGATACGGCAGGAGCAATTTTACTCAAGGAGGAGTTTTTATGTTAATGGTTAGGGATGTAAGCGATTTTATTCGGCAAATGCAAGGTGAATCTGTGAAAAGCAAAGCCGGCATAAAAAAATTGCAAGACACCGGAATAGACACCAACAGCAAGGCTTATAAAGTTGTTATTTCTTCAATGGAGCAATCGGCGGGCAACGGCATTGCTTATACCAATCCGCAGGCGATAAAAAACCGAATGATGAGCTACGATTCAAATGGAAATTGGATTAATCCGGCAATCGCTATGGGCGCGAAGTCCAACGGAAAAGTTTTTATCGAATAGAAAAAATTTTGGGGTTAGTGGGTAAGGAGAAGTTGAAATGAAAAGTTATCAAGAGGCAGTCAAAAGCCGCCGTTCAATCTACAAGCTCGGCAGAAATATTCCTGTCCTTCAATCGGAAATAATCGCGGCGGTCGAACGCATGACCAAAGACACGCCGTCGGCATTCCACATGCAATCGGCGCGTGTCGTCATCACCATGCTTGACCATCACGAAAACGTTTGGCACTGCGCCAACAACGTGCTCAAGGCTGTTATTCCCGCGAGCAAATTCGCCGAGACGAAAGCAAAACTTGACAGCTTCGAGGCGGCTTACGGCACGATTCTTTTCTTTGAGTCGAGCAACATGATTAAGGCCATGCAAGACCAGTTCCCCGAATACAAGCACAATTTCCCCGGCTGGGCAATGCAGGCAAACGGCATGTTGCAGTTCGCGGTGTGGACGGCACTTGAGGATATGGGACTCGGCGCGAATCTTCAGCACTACAACCCGCTGATTGACGAGCCGATTAAACAAATTTTCGACTTGCCCGAAAGCTGGGATTTGGTCGCGCAACTTGTCTTCGGTGAAAAGCTTGAGGAGCCGGAGCCGCTCGATAAAGTTCCGACAGGCACCCGCGTAAAAATTTTCAGAGAAGTTTAAAAAGCAATTAGTAATGCGAAATGCGTAATGCGTAATGAATTCGATTTTAATTGCGCATTGCGCATTACGAATTACGCATTGATTTTAGGAGGTTTTAACGAAATGTTCAAAGTTCTTGGCGTAGATCACATCGGCATTGCCGCAAAAGATTTGGCAGAAGTCGGCGCGTTCTGGGAATTGCTCGGCTTGAAAGCGACGGGAGCAGAAACCGTTGCCGAACAAAAAGTCACGACCGGTTTTTATCCCACGCCCAACGGCAGCGAAATTGAATTGCTCGTTGCCACCGAACCCGACAGCCCGATTGCAAAGTTCATGGAGAAGCAAGGCGGACGCGGCGGCATTCAACATATCGCACTTTTGGTTGACGACCTCGAAGCGGCTCTTGCCGACCTCAAAGAGAAGGGCGTCAAACTCATCGACGAAAAACCGCGCAAGGGTGCCGGCAACAAAATGATTGCGTTCATTCACCCGAAAGCAACTCACGGCGTCCTCTTGGAGCTCTGCCAACCGATTTGAAAATCAATTAGGAATGTGGAATGAGGAATTAGGAATTGAGATTCGCTTTTTTAATTCCTCATTCCTAATTCCTAATTCCTAATTGATAGAAGGGAGATTTTTGAATGGCGACAGTTCAAGAAAAAATCGCCTTGATGCATTCCAAGAAGGAACATATCCTTCAAGGCGGCGGCAAGGCAAGAATCGATAAACAACACGAAAAAGGCAAGTTGACGGCTCGCGAACGCATTGAGATGTTCTTCGACGAAGGCACTTTTGTTGAACTCGATATGTTCGTCAAGCACCGTTGCACCAATTTCGGACAGGACAAAAAAGATTTACCGGGCGAAGGCGTCGTAACCGGCTACGGCACTGTTGACGGGCGTTTGGTTTATGCTTTTGCTCAAGACTTCACGGTTGAAGGCGGCTCACTCGGCGAAAAGCACGCGCACAAAATTTGGAAAGTCATGGACTTGGCGATGAAGATGGGCGCACCTTTAATCGGCATTAACGATTCGGGCGGCGCACGCATTCAAGAGGCAGTCGACGCATTGAGCGGCTACGCGGGCATTTTCTTCCGCAACACGGCTGCCAGCGGCGTTATTCCTCAAATTTCCGTCATCATGGGTCCTTGCGCGGGCGGCGCGGTTTACTCACCTGCAATCACCGATTTTATCTACATGGTTAAAAATACCAGCCAGATGTTTATCACCGGCCCTGCGGTTATTAAATCCGTCACAGCGGAAGAAGTCACGGCGGAAGAACTCGGCGGCGCAATGACTCACAACACTCGTTCGGGCGTGGCGCACTTCGCGGCGGAAGACGAAAAAGATTGCATTGAACAAATTCGTTATCTGCTTTCCTTCCTGCCGAGCAACAACTTGGAAGACGCGCCGATTGTCTACAATGACGACGACCCCGACCGTCAAGACGAGGAACTCAACACGATTATCCCCGACAATCCCAACGCGCCTTACGACATGAAAGACGTTATCCGCATGATTGTCGACAACGGCGAATTTTACGAAGTGCATCAATATTTCGCGACGAACATTATCACATGCTTTGCGCGTTTCGGCGGACGCAGTGTCGGCATTATCGCGAATCAGCCTTCCGTCATGGCGGGTTGCCTCGACGTTGACGCCTCCGATAAATCTGCGCGCTTCATTCGTTTCTGCGACGCGTTCAATATTCCGCTCGTGAATTTGGTTGACGTGCCCGGCTTCCTGCCCGGTGTCGACCAAGAGTATAACGGCATAATTCGTCACGGCGCGAAGATGCTTTACGCTTACAGCGAGGCGACCGTCCCGAAAGTCACGGTTATCACGCGCAAAGCTTACGGCGGTTCGTATATCGCAATGTGCTGCCGCGAATTGGGTGCCGATCAAGTTATGGCTTGGCCTTCTGCAGAAATTGCGGTCATGGGACCTGCGGGCGCGGCGAACATTATTTTCCGCAAAGACCCCGAAAAAGAACAGAAAACCGCCGAATACGTCGAAGAATTTGCAACGCCCTATAAGGCGGCCGAACGCGGTTATGCGGACATGGTTATTGAGCCGAAAGAAACTCGTCCGCTGATTATCACCGCGCTCAATGCCCTCGCCAGCAAACGTGAAGTCGGCCCCGCAAAGAAACATGGAAATATCCCGCTGTAAGGAGGAATTCCTGTGGCTGAAAAAATTAAACCGGAAATTATCGCGGCAATCACGGCGGCAATTCAATCAATGTTCGGCGGAGGCAAAGTCGTTTCCGTCAAGATAAAACGCAACGACAACTGGGCGTTGGCGTCCAAAATCAATCGCTGATTAATCGGAGGGAATAAATCAATGGCAACAAAAAAATTTAACGTCACTGTAAACGGCACGACTTACGAAGTCGAAGTTGAGGAAGTCAAAGCGGCGGGCGGCTCTGCTCCCAAAGCTGCTCCTGCACCGAAGGCGGCTCCTGCTCCCGCACCTAAAGCGGCACCGGCACCGGCTGCGGCTCCCAAAGTTGCGGCGGGCGCGGGCGAACATTCTATCGACGCTCCCATGCCCGGCAAAGTTATCAAACTCGTTGCTGCGGAAGGCGCGGCTGTCAAAGCGGGCGATGTCCTCTTGATTCTCGAAGCGATGAAGATGCAAAACGAAATCACTGCAGACGCCGACGGCACCGTCAAGAAATTCAACGTCGCGGCAGGTCAATCCGTCAAAGCTCACGAGTCGCTTGTCATTCTCGGATAAAATATTTTTTCATAAATCAAAGAGCACGTTTCCGATTTCGGAGACGCGCTCTTTTTTGTTCAAGATTCGTTCCGCAAAATTTTTTCGCCCCAAGCGTAAAGCTCGTTAAGAATTGGAATTAATTCCTTACCGAGTGGCGCAAGCGAATACTCCACGACTTTTGGCGGCGCGGAAATTATTTCTCGACGCTCAACAAGTCCGTCCGCTTCCATTTCGCGAAGAGATTTTGTCAGCATGATGTTCGTTATGCCCGGGATTCGCCGTTTCAATTCATTGTAACGCGTGGCGTCTTTTTCGTGCAAGAACCAAATAATTTCCCATTTCCATTTGCGACCGACGGTGCCCTTGACGATAGAAACAGGGTCTTTGGGTGTTGAGTAATTCGCCGACACCGGTGTAAACGTCGAAACATTATCCATTCCGTCATTCATGTTGTAACCGTTAGGATATATTGAATTTAACTCGACCATCCAAAAAATTTCGCGTTCTCTGAGTTGTTTTATAGTCTTGCACTCTTCAATAACTTCCAGAGAAAAATTTTCCACGCCATACTTCTGAATTTCTTTGTCTACAAATAAATTTCCGCTTTTGTGTCCTCTAAAGCGTTCTTCGACGGGGCGAATCGTTTGTCCGACATATTTTTTGCCGTTAATAATGTTCGTGATGAGATAAATTCTTCCAATACCCATATACTCACGCCTTTCTTGACAAGCGCGGCGCGAGCGTTATAATAAATACGGGAATGGCTCTGTGCCGTGCTCATGATTGTTGTTCTAACGAATCAATCTTAGCACCACAGAGCTTTTCTTGTCAACAAAGCGTATTTTTTTCGACGGGAGATGAAACTCAATGGACAATAAAATTTCTCTCGTGACTTTCACCGACCCGATGATGGGTTTGTCTTATGAGTGCGAACCGATTTTCCGAAAGCTCGAAACACATTTTGCCGACAGGATTGAATTTCATTACGTCATGAGCCTTTTGGTTCGCGATGTTTATGAAATGATTGACCCCGACGATTTGAGATTCGGCAAGGAGGTCGCGATTAAAAATTATAACGCTCGCCTCGCCGAAATTTATCTTGCGGAAGAAAATTTGGGCGGTCTGCCAATCAATATGGACGGCTTCCAACTTTTTTCCGTCGATGAAATTTCTTCCGCGCCGCTGAATATCGCTTACAAAGCCGCGCAACTCGTTGACGCCGAAAAAGCCGACGAATTTTTGTACAGGTTGCGTTACGCCACGATTGTCGATTGCCGCCCGACGACGCGCCTCCAAGAAATTTTAAAAGTCGTCGTCAAGAGCGGTTTGGACATAAAAAAATTTCTCGCCGCGTACAACGACGGCAGCGCAGAAAAAAATTTTCAAAGCGATTTGCAAATTTGTCGGCGGCTCGGAATTCATTCCTTGCCAAGTTATTTGATTCAATACAAAGATAAAGGCGCGCTTGTTCAAAATCTGATCGACTTCGAAACTTTTGCCAAAATATTTTCTGATTTGAGCGGCGGGGAAATAAAACCCGTTCCTCCGCAAAAAAATATCGAAACTTTGCAAGATATATTGGAAAAGCATCCTTTGATTTCGCATATTGAGTTGCGCGAGGCGTTCGGCTTCGTCGACACGGCTCAAGTCAGAAATTTTATAACACCTTTAATCGATTCCGGCGAAGTAAAAATAATCGATGCGGGGCGCGGTTGGTTCCTCGAAAAAATTGGGAGGGTTTAACATGAAAAATCTTTTTGACGCGGTGGAGCTTAAGAATTTGCATTTGAAAAATCGATTGGTGCGTTCGGCGACGTGGGAAGGCATTGCGGATTTCGACGGCGCAATTTCAGACGACACTTACGAAATTTATCACGAACTTGCGGCGGGCGGAGTCGGCGCGATTATCACCGGCTTCACAAGCGTGGCGACGAACGATTTTTATTTCGGCGGCATGATGAGACTTTCGGACAACAAATTGATTCCGCAATACAAAAAGCTTGTCGAAATTATTCACGCGGAAAATTGCGCGGCGATAAGTCAGCTTGCACTCGGCGCATTTTACGATAAAAATTTTGTTGAAGTTTCCGAAAATAATTTGTCGACCGAGGACGTCCGCGAAATTATAAAAATGTTCGTCGACGCGGCTGTTCGTGCTGAAATTTGCGGCTTCGACGGCGTTCAAATTCACGCGGCGCATTTTTTCTTCTTGAGCAGATTTATCAGCCCGCTTGTCAATCACAGGGCAGACGAATTCGGCGGCTCGACGGAGGCTCGTGCAAAAATTTTACTCGATATTCTTCGCGGCATAAAAACTTCCGCGCCTAAACTTCACGTCACGATAAAAATTAACTCAAGCGATTTCACAAACGGCGGACTCAATGAAAATGAGAGCCTCGAAATTTGTAAACTGCTCGCGGCGGCAGGAATTGATTCGATTGAAGTGAGCGGCAACGGAACTTCGGTCGGCGGAATTAAAGCGGGCGTCAACGAGGGATATTTCGCAGACTTCGCGGCGCGGCTTGCCGAAGAAGTCAACGTTCCGATAATTTGCGTCGGCGGTTGGCGCAGTCGTCAAGTCATGGAAAATTTTTTGAATCAAACGCAGGTTGAATTGTTGAGTTTATCGCGCCCGCTGATTCGTGAACCCGACTTGCCGAAAAAAATTTTTGCCGATAAAAATTTCGTTTCAAAATGCGTTTCGTGCAATGCCTGCTATCGAACTGCCGCGCACCGTTGCATATTTGAGAGGCGATAACATGGAAAATCTTGATGTGGCGACGCGGCGAGGCACCGTCTTGAACGGCGTCCTCTTCCCCGCGAAAAAATCCGATACCGTCGTCATTGCGATAACCGGCATTCACGGAAACTTTTACAGCAATCCTTTTTACTACAACATAGGCGACACGTTGAGCGCGAACGAAATTGATTTTATCTACGCGCAAACAAACGACGCGCTCGGAGAGATTGAAACTTACAACGTCAAGACCGCTCAAAAAGAGTTAATCGGCTCGTGGAACGAAAGATTTTCCTACACGGAAGAGGACATCGACGCTTACCTCGACTATGCGGATAAAAATTATCGTCACGTGATTTTGGCTGGTCATTCGCTCGGCGCGAACAAAGTTATTTATTATCTTTCGAAGCACCACGACAAAAAGCGCGTTGAGAAATTTATTTTGATGAGCCCTGCGAATTTGGCGCACATGATGAGCAATGTCAGCGACGGCGAAAAAGATTTTATTGAGAAGCTCGTCCGATACGGGCAAGGCGAAAAAATTTTGCCGTTTTATTTTATGGGCTGGGTTTTGTGCACGGCGAACACTGCGCACGATTGGTTGAGCGGCATTTTGGACAACGCGAACGGAAATTTTTCGCAGGCAGAGCAAATCACTCACAGCGGCGCGTTGATAATCGGCACGTATGACAATTTCACGGACGGCGACCCCGTCGGTTTCCTGAAAAATATAAATTCGCACATGCCGACCGCGAAGGACAACAAATTAATTTTTATCGAGCGAACGGGGCACACTTATCAACAGAAGCATAAGGACATTGCCGAAATAATTTTAAAGCTTGCGGTCGATTGGACGAAACATTA
>CAMVAG010000061.1 GCA_947165405.1 uncultured Selenomonadales bacterium | reverse complement strand
TCATTGAGCAGCCGAAGCCCAAACCCAAGCCGCAGCCTCAACCGACAGTCGAACCCAAGCCCGAACCTCAACCGACAGTCGAACCTAAGCCGCAGCCTCAACCGATAGTCGAACCCAAGCCCGAACCTCAACCGACAGTCGAACCTAAGCCCGAACCTCAACCGACAGTCGAACCTAAGCCCGAACCTCAACCGACAGTCGAACCTAAGCCGCAACCTCAACCGACAGTCGAGCCTAAGCCGCAACCTCAACCGACAGTCGAACCTAAACCTCAACCTCAACCGATAGTCGAACCTAAGCCTCAACCTCAACCGAAAATCGAAATGCCTTCGACACCGCCGCCGACGCAAACAGTCGAAACGGTCGCCTTGCCGAATCAAAAGCTTGTCTACGCGAATTTTGCGGAAGTGTCTCGCGCAGTGAAGTTTGTCCCGTTGTACATGCCGCGAAAATCCGGCTACGAGATAACGGCACTGTACGCCGGGCACGGCATCGCCGAAATTCGTTACGGTCGCAGATGGGAGCCGACAGTCTCTTTGACGGTGCGAACTCATAAACGAGCGGCGGGCGAGGAACTTCAAGACATAAGCGGCGTGACGGGTGTCAAGTGGCGTGTCGATACTTCGACGGGCACGACAATTTATATCGCAAAAATTTCCGAAACTCAACAAGTGGCGGCGTGGGCTGTCGGGCAATACACCTTCTCCGCACGGGCAGAAAATTTATCTTACGCGGGCTTCCATTCGCTTGTTGCAGATGAGCTTGTAGAATTGTCGACGCATTACTATTTGGATTTGTAATTTTAAATCTACTTTTCTTTGCTTGCCCAAAGAAAAGTAGCAAAAGAAAGGGCACCTCGCAGGGGCGTTAATGTCCGCTGAATTTGCCTGCGAATAATTTTGAGTTGGTGGCGTTCGCGGTATTTGCATCACGCAAATGCGCGAACGAGGAGCCGTCATCCATGACGGCTCCTTATTACAAATTTTTTATTACGGAGGATTGTTTATGATTAAACGATACACCTTGCCTGAAATGGGAAAACTTTGGTCGATTGAAAATGAGTGGCAGACGATTCTCGACGTGGAGCTTGCCGCCTGCGACGCTATGGCAGAACTCGGAGAAATTCCGCTTGACGCCGCAAAAAATATTCGCGCCAAAGCAAACTTCAACCTCGAACGCATTCACGAAATCGAATCCGTCACGCACCACGACATTATCGCTTTCCTCACTTGCGTCGGCGAATACGTCGGCGAGGATTCGAAATATATTCACAAGGGCTTGACCTCCAGTGACGTGAAGGATACCGCGATTTGCCTCATGATGAAACGTTCGGCGGAAATTATCCTCGACGACTTGAAAAAATTCCGTGAAGTTTTGAGACGCCGCGCAGTCGAATTCAAACACACGGCTTGTATCGGACGCACGCACGGCATTCACGCGGAGCCCATGACTTTCGGCTTGAAGCTTTTGCTTTGGAGCGCGGAAATTGAACGTGACATTGAGCGCGTCGAACATGCAAAGAAAATTGTCAGCGTCGGGAAGTTGAGCGGCGCGGTCGGAACGTATTCAAACATTGACCCGAAGATTGAGGAACTTGTCTGCAAGAAATTGGACTTGACGCCCGTCCGTTTGGCGACGCAAGTCATTCAGCGCGACCGTCACGCCGAATATATGACGACACTTGCAATCGTTGCCGGCACTCTTGAAAAAATCGCGACGGAAATTCGCAACCTGCAACGCACCGACATTCGCGAGGCGGAAGAATATTTTTCGCCGGGACAAAAAGGCTCCTCCGCCATGCCGCACAAACGCAACCCGATTAATTGCGAACGCGTCGCGGGAATGGCTCGGCTTGTCAGAGGAAATGCAATCGCCGCAATGGAAGATATGACCCTTTGGCACGAACGCGATATTTCGCACAGCTCCGTTGAGCGCGTCATTCTTCCCGACTCCACAATCAACGTCGACTACTGCACGAAAAAAATTACCAACATTGTCGACAAGCTTCTTGTTTATCCCGACGCAATGTTGCATAATATGAATCGCACGGGCGGTTTGATTTACAGTCAGCGGCTCATGCTTGAGATTGTCGGCAAAGGTGTCCTGCGCGAAGACGCTTACAAATGGGTGCAACGCAACGCAATGAAACGTTGGCTCGAAGGCGAAGACTTCCAAACAAACGTCAAGCGCGACCCCGACATTACGAAATATCTTACGGCGGAAGAAATTTCCGATTGTTTCGACTACAAATTTTTCCTGCGCCATGTCGATATGATTTTTGAACGCTTCGGACTTTAAGGGGAGAAATTTTTTGAAACTTACAATGCTCGGCACGGGAAATGCGCTCGTCACAGAATATTACAATACTTGTTTCGTGATAAGCGACGGCGATAAAAATTTTTTGGTTGACGGCGGAGGCGGCAGCGGTATTCTTCGTCAGCTCAAACACGCGGGCTTTGATTGGAAAAACATGCGCGAAATTTTTTTGACGCACAAACACATCGACCATTTCACGGGCGTCTTGTGGCTCGTCCGCATGATTTGCCAATACATGAATCAGCGCGAATACGAAGGCACCGCCAAAATTTACGGGCACGCCGAAGTTTTACGACTGCTCGAAGACGTTGCCAAAAAACTTCTTCAGCCGAAAGAAACAAATTTTATCGGCGACCGACTTCATTTAATTCCCGTTGCCGACGGCGAAGTTGTGAACGTCATCGGGCACGCGACAACTTTTTTTGACATTCACTCGACCAAAACAAAACAATTCGGCTTTTCAATCGACATCGGCGACGCGAAAAAATTGACGTGTTGCGGAGACGAACCTTGCAACGATTTCGGAAAGCCTTACGCCGAAAATTCCGAGTGGCTTTTGCACGAGGCGTTCTGTCTTTATTCGCAAGCCGACCTCTTCGACCCCTACGGCAAGAATCATTCGACGGTTAAGGACGCCTGCGAGCTTGCGGAAAAACTTCACGTCAAAAATCTTTTGCTGTATCACACCGAAGACAAAAACTTTTCCGCACGAAAAAAACTTTATCGGGCGGAGGGACAAAAATATTTCAGCGGCAAAATCCGGGTGCCCGACGACTTGGAAACGTTGGCACTGTGAAAATTTAAGGAGGTTTTAAAATGATTAAAGGCGAATTACTCTACGAAGGCAAGGCAAAGAGCGTTTTCCGGACCGACAACCCCGGCGAGTTGCTGATTTACTTCAAAGACGACGCAACCGCGCTCAACGGCGAAAAGCACGGCATCATCGAGGGCAAAGGCATTATCAACAACAAGCTTAGCGAATTTTTCTTCAAGCAGCTCAAAGACCGCGGCGTTAAAAGTCACTTCGTCGAAAAGATCGGCGAACGCGAAATGATTGTCAAAAAGCTTGACATGATTAAGTTGGAAGTCGTCGTTCGCAATATCGTCGCGGGCAGCCTCGTCAAGCGTCTCGGCTTGGAAGAGGGCACTCAACTTCCCGTCCCCGTCGTCGAATATTATTACAAGAGCGACGAACTCGGCGACCCCATGCTCAATCGCTATCACATTATGGCTTTGGACTTGGCGAAAATCGACGAGCTCAATCAAATGGAGCACGTGGCTTTTTCCGTCAACACAATCCTGCGCGATTTGCTTAGGGCAAAGAACGTCGACTTGATTGATTTCAAATTGGAGTTCGGGCGTCTCGACGGCGAAGTTATTTTGGCGGATGAAATTTCGCCCGATAATTGCCGCTTCTGGGACACCGTCACTCACGAAAAACTCGACAAGGATCGTTTCCGTCAAGACCTCGGCGGCGTCGAAGAGGCCTATCAAGAAATGCTCAAGCGTTTGACTTTGTAAGGTGTCGTCATGTTGAAAAATTTTTTCCTCGCGGCGATTGTCGGCTTGATAATTTTTGCGGGCGGCTTGGCGGAGGCGGAAGAGATTTACGTCGGCAATTCGTTTGCTACCGGTCACGATTTATATCTTTTGACGGACACAATCAGCCGCGATTACGAACACAAAATGGTTATCTATTCCGCGACGATTAAAACTCTCGACAGCTTCGACAACGAATATTTTATCGACTACAAATTTTTTGATTTGGACGACGACGGCGAGGATGTCCGCTTCACGAATTCCGAAGGCACCAGAGGACTTGTCGACGAATACGACACGCCGATTGAATGGAAAATGTTTAGGATTGTCAGAGACTATTGAAAAATTTTCGGGGACGAGGAATTTTTTGCCTTGTCCCCTTTTAACTTTGTGAGGTGTTTGATTTTGGGAAAAAGAATTTTGGTTACGGGCGGCGCAGGATTTTTGGGTTCGCACCTCTGCGACAAATTGATTGCCGAAGGTCACGAAGTCATTTGCTTGGATAATTTTTTCACGGGCAAGAAAAAAAATATCGCGCACCTTTTGAGCAATCCGAATTTTGAACTCATGCGCCATGATGTTATTCAGCCGATTTATGCGGAAGTCGATTGGATTTTTAATTTGGCATGTCCCGCGAGCCCCGTCCACTATCAGCGCGACCCCGTCCGCACGATTAAAACAAATGTCATGGGCGCGTTAAATTCTTTGGGTTGCGCAAAACAAAATCAGGCACGCGTCTTGCAGGCGAGCACCTCCGAAGTCTACGGCGACCCGAAAGTTCATCCTCAACCCGAAAGTTATCGCGGCGCAGTCAATCCGATTGGCATTCGTGCCTGCTACGACGAGGGCAAGCGCACTGCCGAAACTCTTTTCTTCGACTACCACAGGCAACACGGTTTGGATATTCGCGTCGTGAGAATTTTCAACACCTACGGCCCGCGAATGACTGCCAATGACGGGCGCGTCGTTTCCAATTTCATTATGCAGGCACTGCGCGGCGAGGACATTACGATTTACGGCGACGGTTCTCAAACGCGGAGCTTTTGCTACGTCGACGATTTGATTGACGGTATTGTAAAAATGATGCACGCCGAAAATTTTATCGGGCCGGTGAATTTGGGCAACCCCGGCGAATTCACGATGCTTGAGCTTGCCGATTTGGTTTTGAAGTTGACGGGCAGCAAGTCGAAAATAATTCATCAGCCGTTGCCGCAAGACGACCCGACGCAGCGTTGCCCCGTGATTGATTTGGCTAAAGAAAAATTAAATTGGCAACCGACGATTAAGCTTGAAGACGGGTTGAAGCTCACGATAAAATATTTCAAGGAGAATTATTTATGAAGCAAATGACCTACAAGGATTCGGGCGTGGACATCGACGCGGGCAACGAGTCCGTGCGCCTGATAAAAAATTTTGTCCGCTCAACTTATCGCCCGGAAGTTTTGGGAGACATCGGAGGCTTCGGCGGCTTGTTCGCGCTGAAAAAATATGACGAGCCGATTTTGGTTTCGGGCACAGACGGCGTCGGCACCAAATTAAAAATCGCCTTCCGCCTCAATCGTCACGACACAATCGGGCAAGACGCCGTTGCCATGTGCGTCAACGATATTCTTGTTTCGGGAGCCGAGCCGCTCTTCTTCCTCGACTACTTGGCTGTAGGAAAATTAAATCCCGCGCAAGTCGCCGAAATTGTCAAAGGAGTTGCCGCCGCTTGCAAGGAATCGGGCTGCGCGCTTATCGGCGGAGAGACTGCTGAAATGAGCGGCTTTTATCCTGCCGGCGAATATGACATTGCGGGCTTTGCGGTCGGCGTCGTCGAAAAAAAATCTTTGATAACCTCTGCCCGCGTCAAGGTCGGCGATATTTTAATCGGCTTGCCTTCGAGCGGCTTGCATTCGAACGGTTTCAGCTTGGTTAGGAAAATTGTCTTCGAGCGCATGAACTTCACGGGCGACGAAAAATTTTCCGACGAAAAAACTTTGGGCGAGGAACTTTTGACACCGACGAGGCTCTATCCGAAAAGCGTCTTGCCTCTGATAAAAAAATTCGGCGAAAAAATTCATAGCTTGATTCACGTGACGGGCGGCGGCTTTTACGACAACATTCCTCGCGCACTGCCTGAAGGTTTGGGCGTGACGATTGACGCGGATTCTTGGAGCGTTCCGAAAATTTTTAAATGCTTGCAGGAGTGGGGCAATGTTCCTCGCCGCGAAATGTTCCGAACTTTCAACTGCGGCATCGGCATGATTTTGATTGTCGACGCGGAAATTGCAAACGACTTGACCGACGAAACTTTTTACAAAATCGGGCGCGTTGTCGAAGGCGGCGGCGTTGAAATTTTGGGAGGTGAGTTCAATGATTAAACTCGGCGTGTTGTGTTCGGGCAGAGGCACCGATTTGCAATCGATAATCGACGCGATAGAGAGCGGCTACTTGTCAGCGAAAATTTCAATCGTCTTGACCGATAAGCCGAACGTCGGAGCTTTGGAACGGGCGGAGGCGGCGGGCATTAAAAATATTTGCGTCGACAGAAAAAAATTTTCCGACCGCGCAGATTTCGAGGCTGAACTTTTAAAAAATCTGGACGGCGTCGACCTCGTGATACTTGCCGGTTTCATGAGGATTTTGAGTCCCGATTTCGTCCGCAAATTTCCGAATCGCATCATGAATATTCATCCGTCGTTGTTGCCGTCATTTCCCGGAGCTCACGCGCACAGAGACGTTTTGGCTTACGGCGCGAAAGTTTCGGGTTGCACGGTTCATTTCGTCGACGAGGGCACCGATTCCGGCCCGATAATCTTGCAAGCTGCGGTTGAAGTCTTGGAAGACGACACGGAAGAAACTTTGGCGGCAAGAGTCTTGGAGCAGGAGCACAAGATTTATCCTTTGGCGATAAAATTATTCATTGACGGTCGGCTTAAGATAGTCGGGCGCAGAGTTGAAATTGGAGGCGGCAAAATGAAAATCAAACGGGCATTAATCAGCGTGTCGAACAAAATCGACGTGGTGGACTTGGCGAAGAAGTTAAGCAAGTGCGGCGTCGAAATTATCAGCACGGGCGGCACGGGCAAGGCGATTCGCGCGGCGGGCGTTCCCGTCACTTACGTCAGCGACCTCACAGGCTTTCCCGAAATCATGAACGGGCGCGTTAAAACTCTCAACCCGAAAATTCACGGCGGCATTTTGGCTGTTCGCGACAATCCCGAACACGTCAAGCAAATGGAGGAGAACGGTATCGAACCGATTGACCTCGTCGTCGTCAACCTTTATCCTTTCAAGAAAACGATTCGCAAGCCGAACGTCACGCTTGAAGACGCGATTGAAAACATTGACATCGGCGGCCCCGCGATGATTCGGGCGGCTGCGAAAAATTTCAAATATGTAACCGTCGTGACCAACCCCGAACGCTACGACGAAATTGCACAGCTGATTAAAGATACGGGCGAAGTTCCTCTCGACGTGCGCAAAAATCTTGCGGCGGAGGCCTTCGCTCACACGGCAGATTACGACGCGGCAATTACGAAATATCTTTCCGAAGTCTGAACAAAATTTTTCAATCAAAAATCCTCCGCCCGCTTGAGTGGAGGATTTTATTTCGGGCAAAAAAAAATCGCCGATAAGTCATGGATTTTTATCGGCGATTAAGTTTGTACGTTCAACGATATTTTTTTTCGTGAGCTTGAAAATTTTTCTGCCGCGTTCAAATTCGGAACCAATGGCGGGAACGGAAACCATCTTCACAAAAGAATCGATAGCCTTGCAAGCTTCCTCGAATTCGACGGAAAAAATTTCGCCTTCCACACGCCGCGAGGAAAATTTTTCTTGGCAAGCCCACTCAACCAAGCGGGCATTTTCGCGGGACATGAAAGGCGTAAAATAAATATCTTTGACGGTCAAGCCGGTATCGCGTTTGATTTTGGCGACGCGGGAACGAATGTTTTTGCTTTGTCCGAGCTTGACGATTTGAACGGAGCCGTCACTCATAAGCAGAACATAAACACGAGCATCGGCGAGCTGACCGGCACGACGATTGGGATTGACTGTGGGCGCAGGTTTGGCAACGAGGACAGAGTTCCGGTTGAAATAATTTTTTTCCAACTCATCGAACATTTTCCAAGCTTCGGGAGTATTGATTGACTTGCAATGACGCACACAACCTTGATATGTCCACAAGTAAAGAGTACGCGTCATAGGCGAAATTTGCAGGTCGGGATTTCCTACCCGCAAATTTTGCAAGTCGGCGCCTGTGAGTTTAAAGTAGTGTAAACCCTCAGTATACTGCTCTTTGTTCGCGTTAAAATTGTCTTTGATACGGTCTTCGGCACACTTGTAGCACTCGGCAATTTGCTTGCTAAGCAGAACGCGCTGATTGCTCCAATCGATGGGGACGATGTCTTTGATGTTCATAAAAAATTCCTCCTAAATTTGAAACTCTTGACAAGGGCGAACGCCTCCGCTATAATTAGCGCAACAAGTCTTGAGGCGCACCCTGCGTCGGTTATGTGATTTATCGGTGGTAGAATACCACAAGCGGGCGGGGGTTGTCAAGGTGAACTCTTGCCTGCGTCAAAAGGTTTTTATTTTTTTGCAAACAAAACTCTCGCGAAAGGGCGGGAGTTTTTTTATGTCGGGCTTCGCAACGGTTGACAGAATCGCCGCCGTTAATTATGATTGAACGACGCAAAGGGAGGTAATAAATTTGGAAACATTGACAGGCATGGAGCGAACGAATCATTGCGGCGAGCTCCGAATTACTGACGTCGGCAAGGAAGTAAAATTGGCGGGTTGGGTCTCTCGACGCAGAGATCACGGCGGCTTGATATTCGTCGACATGCGCGACAGGAGCGGGCTCGTGCAAGTTGTCTTCGACGGCTCGACCGAAGGGCTCGACTTCGCAAAGGCCGAAACGCTCCGCAACGAATTTGTTATCGGCGTGCGCGGTAAAGTTCGTGCCCGCTCTGAAGATACAATCAATCCGAAGATGGCGACCGGCGAAATTGAAATTCTCGTCGAGGAATTGAGGATTCTCAACAAGGCAAAGACTCCTCCGTTTTACATTCAAGACGGCGTGGACGTGGATGAAATGGTTCGCCTGCGCTATCGCTATTTGGATTTGCGGCGACCCGAAATGCAAAAGAATATTATCTTGCGCCACCGCGTCACGAAAATCATGCGCGACTACCTCGACGAAAACGGCTTCCTCGAAATCGAAACGCCGATGCTTTGTCGTTCGACGCCCGAAGGTGCAAGAGATTTTTTGGTGCCGAGCAGATTAAATCCGGGACAATTCTACGCGCTGCCTCAATCGCCGCAAATTTTTAAACAGCTCTTGATGGTTTCGGGCTTTGAAAAATATTTCCAGATTGTGCGATGCTTCCGCGACGAAGATTTACGCGCCGACCGTCAACCCGAATTCACACAGCTTGACATTGAAACTTCCTTCCTCAATCAAGACCAAATACTTACGATTATGGAAGGGCTGATTAAAAAAATTTTTGAGACGACGCTTGACGTGAAAGTTGAGACTCCGTTCCTGCGCATGAGCTGGGACGAGGCAATGACGCGCTTCGGAACAGACAAGCCCGATTTGCGTTTCGGCATGGAACTTCAAGACATTTCGGAATTTGTCAAGGGCTCCGACTTCAAAGTTTTCAACAGCGTCCTCGAAAAGAACGGGCAAGTAAAAGTTATCCGCGTCGACGATTACGCAAACATTCCCCGCCGCGAACTCGACGGCTTGGTCGAATACGTCAAGACTTACGGCGCGAAAGGTCTTGCTTGGATTCAATACAGCGAGGAAGGCGTCAAGTCTCCGTTCAAAAAATTTTACAGCGACGAAACTTTTGAGGCGATTAAAACTGCGACGGGTTGCAAGACGGGCGATTTGCTTTTGGTCGTCGGCGATAAGCCTTCGGTCGTTGCTCAAGCTTTGGGCGAATTGCGTTTGGAAATGGCGCGCCGCAGAAATTTAATCGACGCCGATAAACTTTGTTTCCTGTGGGTCGTCGATTTCCCGATGTTCGAATACGTCGAGGAGGACAAACGCTACAAGGCAATGCATCACCCGTTTACCTCGCCGCGTGAAGAAGACATTGAACTTTTGCTGACGGCTCCCGAAAAAGTCAAGGCGAACGCTTACGACATAGTTTTGAACGGCGTGGAAGTCGGCGGTGGCAGCTTGAGGATTTATCGGCGCGACGTTCAAGAAAAAGTTTTCGAGGCAATCGGCTTGACGGCGGAAGAGGCTCGTACAAAATTCGGTTTCCTCATGGACGCTTTCGAATACGGCACGCCTCCTCACGGCGGCATTGCCTTCGGCTTGGACAGATTGGTTATGCTCATGGCGAAAAGAAAATCGATTCGCGACGTGATTGCCTTCCCGAAGACGCAGAGCGCGATTGACCCGATGAGCCGCGCGCCCGGCGAAGTCGACGAAAAACAACTGCGCGAACTCTCAATCAAAACAACCGTCAAGAAAAAATAAATCACGACTTGCAAATAAAAATCCTCCCGTCAAATTTTCGGCGGGAGATTTTTTTTACAACGGAACCAAAAGCCGGACAAACAATGACAA
>CAMVAG010000060.1 GCA_947165405.1 uncultured Selenomonadales bacterium | reverse complement strand
AAGAAAGCCGAATACAAAAACAAGCCCAAGAAGCCGAGCCAAGACGCCGTGAAAACAATGCGTAATGAGTAATGCGTAATGCGTAATGATTTGATTTTAATTGCGCATTGCGCATTGCGCATTCCTAATTGCCTTTTCACCGTCCGCCGATTGACCGCGAACAAAAATAAAAATGCAAACAAGCTGCTCAAAGCCAACGTTTCGAAATTCGGCAGGGCGTTCAATAAATCTTTGGTAAGCGCGGGCATTGCTCCCCACAAAACGACCGTGACCGCCGCATAAAAATTACTGCTCACGGCAAAGCGGCGAGGTTGTCAATCGGCCAGAAGATAAGCGCGGCTTTTCCTTTGACAAGCTCAAGAGGAACGAAGCCCACGTCGGGAAAACGAGAGTCCAAAGAATTTCTGCGATTGTCTCCGCAAACAAAGAGCGTTCCTTCCGGCACAGTCTGCTTCGGAAATTCGGTGCGGGTCTTTTCGGCGATGTAATCCTCATTGACAAGCGCGTCGTTCACGAAAACATGACCGTCTTTAATTTCGATTGTGTCTCCGCCGACGGCAATCACGCGCTTGATAAAATCGCGGCTGTGGTCGCGCGGGTAGCGGAAGATAATCACTTCGCTCTTAATCGGGTCGCGCCAATGATAAATAAATTTATTGACGACAAGCCGCTCGCCGTCCTGCAAGGTCGGTTGCATGCTCGGCCCGTCGACAACATACAGCTCAACGATAAACGTTCGAATCAACAGCGCGACAGCTATCGCCGACACGATTGAAATTATCCAGCTCTTTGCTTCTTGGTCAATGATTGAACTCATATAAAAATCTCCTCGCGAATTTCTGATTATAAATGCTTGAAATTTTATTCTGCCCGTGCCGATAATTTCCTGCCGAAAACGCCAACAAAAAAGCACGGTCGCATTTCAACCGTGTGTATTCGTTTATCGTTTAAAATTTTTCGGGATAAATAAGCTTCGCCATCGTCTTGACGGCTTCGGGGTAGCGCAAGCCCGGACTCAACAAAAATAAATCTTGCGGAAGGAAGTAGAGGCGATTATTTTTCACCGCGCCGATTGCTTGCCATGCATCATTTTCCGCAATGGCTTTTGTCATGTTCGATTTAATTTCGTCGAGGTCGCCCATGCTCGTCACGAAAATTATTTCGGGGTTTTGTTCGACGAGGGTCTCCATGCTGTAGGGCGCGGCGTCGGGATTTTTTTCAAGCGGCGTCATGCCCGAAGCAACATTTTCCCAGCCGAACATCTTGACGATTGAGCCGGCGATGCTTTCGTCAAGCTGAACGCTCAAGCCCTGCGCGGTCGAATGAAGAATTGCCACGCGCAAATTTTTTTTCGGGACTTCGTCGACAATATTTTTTATCTCGGCGTCCATGTCGCGAAGAATTTTTTCGCCCGCTTGAGTGTCGCCGCTGACCGTCGAAAAAATTTTCAGCCCGCGTTTGAAGTCGTCATAAGTTTTGAGTTCGACGACGAGCGCGGGAATTTTATTTTCCTCAAGCACGGGCAAAAGTTTTTCGTTCATGCCCTTGTTGACGATAACCAAATCGGGCGCGCAAGCAAGCAGCCGCTCCATGTCAATTTGATAAACCGCTCCGACGCTCGGCAAGTCTTTCGCCCAATCAGGCATTTTATTTTTTGAATCGGGTCTTCCGACAATCACTCCGCCGACCGCGTTCAAAGGCTCAAGGAAACCGGCACTCGTCACGACAATTCTTGCGGGCTTGCTTGGCAAAATAATTTTCCTGCCCGCGTCGTCCTCAATCGTCGCGAAAATTTTTTGCTGAGTGACTTCGACCGGCTCCGAATTTTTTTCCTCGCCGCAGCCTGAAAAAAAAATTCCTGCGATTAAAATTGCCGCCAAAAATTTTTTAGTCATGATTGTTCCTCCGAAAAACTTTTGGATTCTTTAATCTTCTCCTTGCAATAAAAGGCAATCAAAATTATAAAGGTGGGATACATCAGGCTCCAATTCCTAAATTCATAAACTATACCAAAAAACATAACGAGCGGCGTGTTTATTGCAAATGCAAGGAACGCATAATTTTTTAACGAGCTGTCAAAAAATTTCCAAGCCGCTTTTACAATCCAAAAAATTAACGCCAAATGCAACAAGAATGCTTTCTCGCCGCTTATCACGCTGTAAGTGTGTCCGAAAGTGTTAAACAGAATCAAAGGAAATTCCGAGCCGCGCAATATAAACATCATGACGACAAAAACCGCGAAAAAAGCATATGACATTAACGGGCTTTTGGTATAAATTTTTTTGCAGAGCAGATAAACTCCAAAGAAATACGCACATATTACACTGACTATAACATTATGAATAATGTGATATTCCGCCGTGAAGCCCGCGTTGCCGGCAAATTTTAAAAGTGTCGGCAGGAAACTTAAACCCGCAAGCAATATCGAGACGCCGAGTATCATGATTGTATTTTTCATTGTCTGCGTGCGGCGCAAAAGAGGATACAACGTCAGCAGGAAGAAAAAGAAACTTTCTTTGTTGTGCGCGGCGAGCGGCGTCATGAAAATCAACGCGAGGTAACGTCCTTTCAAAGCAAAATACGTTGCCAAAGAAAAGAACAGCAATTCGCTGAAGTCGTAGAAATATCCGCCGTGAGTTTCAAGGTACGGAAAAATTATCGTGAACGCCAAAGGTGCCAAAGTTCCGGCAATCGGATTCTCTGTCAAGTCGATGCAAATTCGCCGCCAAACAAATACACTTGCAAACAAACACGCAAACGAAAGAAAATAAACGATGTAATATTCCGGTAAAAATTTTTCTTGTATATCGACCTCTTTAAACTTTTTGACAAGGAAATTGTCCGCTTTGATTTTTTCGATGAGCGTTGTTTTTGTATCTTGCGGCAAAATTTCTGCGATGCCTTTGGATACGGAAATCAGCAGTTGCCGATGGACAAAAGGTCGGTGAGCTGTCCCATCGTACATTGCTTCAAAAGAAAATCGTTGAGGTGTAAGGTCTGAATCGCGAAAACTCCACTTGACGAAGAAACCTTCAAAAGCCGCCGCAGAAATTGCAAAGACGAGAAAAATCAAAAGCAACTTGTTCATGAATTTTGACATTGTTTCTACCTCAAAGGTTGCGAATAAAAATTACGCAAGCAACATACAAAACAACGGTGATTAATATCGGCGTCTCCTTGTATAAAATTTCGTCGGGCGCGCCGCTGTTCTGTTTGACGCGCACAATGTAAAGATAATAAAAGACGCCGTACAGCACCAAAGGCAATGTAAAAATCATTTCGCTCGTGTCGGTTTCCAAAGCGAAAAGCGAATAACACATAATGACGCCCGCCGCTGCTATTGTTATCAGTTGGTCAATAAATTCAACAAATATTATGGGAGGGGGGATAATATGTTGTGGCAACTGTCTTTGAGGATTTGTCAACGATGAAGCATCATAACGTCTTTTGCCCAAAGCCAACAACAATGACAGGAACATCACGCAGAGGATAAACCAGATTGTCATGGGAATTTGAACCGCCAATGCGCCGACAACCGTGCGGCTGACGAATCCGTAAGAAATAATCAGCACGTCGACGATTATAACATGCTTCAATCGAACGCTGTAGAGCAAATTCAACACGACGTATGAAAGAACAATCATGAAAACGAGAAGATTTATTCCGAACGCGATAATCAAGCCTGAAGTTATCAACAGTGCCGCGCAGAAATATCCTGCGACTTTGCTGATTTTTCCTGCGGCAATCGGTCGCATACATTTTTTCGGATTCAATTTGTCGCGCTCAATGTCGATTATATCGTTGAAAAAATATATTCCGCTCGCCGTGAGGCTGAACGATAAAAAAGCAAACGTTGTGATTTGTAAAGCCGCAATGTCAAACAGGTTGCCGTGAAATAAAATTGCGGCATAGACAAATAAATTTTTTGTCCATTGCCTGATTCGCATCTCGAATAAAATCTCGAAAAACATATCAATCGTGATTCCTTCTCGTTAAAATCGTCGAAAGATAATTCAAATGCTCGTCCTTGTGCGCGGCAACGTCCGTGATAATTTTTTCGTCGTCGAGTCCGCAACGGCTGACCAAAATCGCCTCGTCAATCATGCCGTGAGCTTTGAGGGCGTCGACGACTTCGGGGAAGTTTTTGTAAACTTTCATGAGGACAGTCGCGTCGGCTTTGTCGAGAAAATTTTTTATCGCGTCAAGTTCGGCGGTCGCAGGGATTATCGTCAAGATGTCGTTGCCGTATGCAAGAGGTCTTCCGATTTGAGCGGCTATCGCCAAAAACGCAGGCACACCCGGTATCGTCACTATCTTCACGCCCGCAGGTTTAAGCAGTCGGAAAATGTAAATGTACGTGCTGAAAAACATCGGGTCGCCCAAAGTCGCGAAGCCAACATTTTTTCCGCCGCGCAGTTCGTTTAAAATTTCCTCCTTGTTCGCCTCGAAAGTCTCGGTCTCTTCCGCAAAGTCTTTGACCATCGGGAAGGTCTGATAAATTATTTCGACGCCGGATTTCAGATAAGGTTGCGCGATACTCAAGGCAACGCTGTCAGATTTTTTCTCGGTCTTCGGCGCGATTAAAACGTCGATTTTCTTCAGCGCATTAATCGCCTTGACCGTCAAAAGTTCGGGGTCGCCCGGCCCCACGCCTATGCCGTAAAAAGTTCCAAGATAATTCATTTCTTTTGCTCCTTAGCTGTGATATTATTACGACATTGCTCATACAATTTAGCTGTCAGGTATCAGCTTTCAGCTGTCAGGATAATTTTTCTGAAAGCTGAAAGCTAAAAGCTGAAAGCTTTTTTGAATGATAATAGCACAAGCAAAAAAATTTTTAAACTGTGGAGAATCAATCATGAATATTTTTTTGGACATCCTCTTCGTCGCGCTGGTCGTCTATTTCGTTTTCGCGATACGCCGCTCAATGCGCATGTCACGAGCCTCCGTCGCGCTCATTGAAAAATACGAGAACGACAAAAATAATCCAAAGCTCATTGAAGAAATTTTTGAGGCGATAAGCGACGACGTATTGCTCAAGAGAATTCTCAAACGGCACAACGCAACCAAACGCGACATTTCCAAACTCCATGCAAAGCTCATGAAGTGGGGCGACTTTCGAAAATATAATCGCTACGTCCCGATAACTTCTTTCTTCAACGTCCACACGCTCGAATATCTCCTCGAACACAAAAATGACGACGCCAAATCCTTAACCGAAAAAATGATGAACCATTTCCATTTTTAGCTGCCGGCTGTTAAAAAATTTTTTCGCGGAGTCTCTCATGAACTTCAAAATGATTTTGCGAATCCAAAGCCAAGCGTTGCTGACTTTCGCGGCAACTCTCATCTTGCCGATTGCCTACGCTTTGATTGAATTGGGCGCACTCGACACGACAATTTTTTTCATGGCAATAGGCGGCATATCAATCGCTGCAGGAACAGCTTTCTTTAAGTTGGGCGTCGGAAGATTTCAACGCGCGCCCGTCGTCGAATCGGCTGCCGCAATTTTAATCATGTATCCGATACTCGCAATCTTCGGGTGCCTGCCGTTTGCATTGACGGGTTGGCTCGAACCGTTCGACGCGCTCCTCGAAACCGTCGGCGATTTGACTTCGGCGGGGCTGTCAATCCTCCCGGACGACGCGCCTTATCTTTTGATAATCTGGCAAAGCTGTTTGATGTGGCTCGGCTCGCTGCTGTTTTTGATTATGCTCGTGACTGTCTTGCCCGAAGTGAGCGGCTGCTTCGGAATTTCTTTGAGCTTGCAGGGCGGGCAAGGCTTCAGTTCGATTATCGGGCAAATGAATTTGATGAGCGTCCGCGTGATTAAAGTTTACGCAACCTTGACCGCGATAAGTTTCGCTGCATTCAAGTTGGCGGGTCTCAACTCGTGGGATTCGTTGCTTATGGCAATGCGTTGTATCTCGACGGGCGGCGGAAAATTTTTTCCCGACTACGAAACTATTTACGTCGAATATGCCGCTGTCTTTGCAATGCTCCTCGCCTGCGGAAATTTCCTCCTCTATTATCGCGTCATTTATACTTTGCTCCCGCCGCGTATCGAATTCGGCTTGAATTACTTCACGCGCCTCAAACAATATTTCCTGCGCCTCAAACGAACGATTATCGGCAACTTAAAACTCGTCCTCGCGAACGAAGAGACGATGGTTTTGTACTTGACGATTATTTTTGCCGTGTGGATTTTGATGTTCCGACTCTTCATTCAAGGGCTTTACTTCGACGGCAACGCTGCCTTTCGCGAATCGCTCTTCTATGTCGTTTCTTTCGTGAGCACAACCGGCATTGTACTCGACGACAGCGCGGGGGCGGCTCATGCCTTCGACAGATTTTTTATCTTCCTTATGACGGTCACGGGCGGCTGTATCGGCTCGGTCACGGGCGGCTTCAAAATCATTCGGCTGATTGTCTTGATAAAAATCACGGCGGCGGAAGTTCGCAAGACGATTCACCCGCGCATGATGACTGCCATTCGCGTCGGCGATATTCCCGTCCCGATGAAAACCGTCGGAAGAATTTTGGGCTTCTTCTTCCTCGCGCTCGTGACGATGTTTATCTGCGCGGCGGTCTTGAGTTTCGCGGGTCCCACTTTTTCCGAAGCCGTATCAATGTCTGTTGCGTGCCTCTCGAACGTCGGGAACTTGCCCGGATTGTGCGACGCCGATAACTTCAGAGCTTTGTCGGAGTTCGGGAAAATTTTTTGCATGATTATTCTGATTGTCGGGCGGCTGGAAATTTTTGCGTTGCTTATCGCCGTCGCGGGCATGAGGTTTCGTCGCAAGAAGAGTAATTGGTAAGTGTAAGGAGAAAATTTTTATGTTAAAGGCAAGCACCGAAAAATGAACAGACGAATCGTTTCAAGTTTGCTCGGCTACTTGACATTGTTTTGCGGCGCGGCAATGATACCGCCATTCCTCCTCGCGGTGATTGAAAAAGAATTCAACGGGGCGGCGGCTTTCCTGCTGTCGATATTTTTGTGCCTCGCGGTGACGTTTGAACTTGAGCGTTTCGGCGGGCTGCAAGACAAAGACAATCTCGGAATACGCGAAGGCATTGCGATAACCGGCTTGGGCTGGCTGTTGATTTCAATCTTGGGACTCGTTCCGTATTTTGCGGGCGGCTATTTAAATTTCCTCGACAGCTTGGTTGAATCGGTATCGGGCTTTTCGGGGACGGGCGCGACGGTCATTGAAGACGTTGAAATTTTGCCGCGAAGTATTTTGCTTTGGCGGAGCATGTCGAATTGGTTCGGCGGCTTGGGAATCGTCGTAATCTTCATGGCGATAATGCCTCAATTCGGGCGCGGCGGCATGCACATCTTGAAAGCTGAAACGACCGGTCCGACAAAGGAACGACAAATGCCTCGCATACGTGACAACGCAAAAGCCCTCTTCTCTGTTTACGTGGCGTTGACGATAATTTGTGCGGTGAGTTATTTTTTGTGCGGGCTGAATCCTTTCGCCTCGATTAATCACGCAATGACGACGATAGCAACGGGCGGCTACGGAATTTACAACGGGACGGTCAGCGAATACGGCAACGCTTACTTGGAATATTGCATGGCGTTCTTCATGGTCGTATCAAGCGGGAGCTTCGCAATGTATGTCGTGGCTTTCCGAAGAGGTATCGGCACCATTTTCAAGAACACGGAGTTCCGAACGTATTTGATGATAGTTGCGTTGGCTTCGGCGGCTGTCGCGGTCGATTTGTTTTTTGAAAAAGGAATAGACATTGAGACGGCGGCAAGGGCGGCGATTTTTCACGTGTCAAGTTTGAGTTCGACGACGGGCTTTGTGGCTCACGACTTTGACACCTATCCTCCGTTGAGCAAAGCGTTTTTAATGATGACGATGTTTTTGGGAGGCTGTGCAGGTTCGACGGCGGGCGGCTTGAAAGTTGCGCGAATCATTTTGCTGTTCAAGTTCGTTGCGCTGATTGTTCGCCAAAAAATTCATCCGAACTTAATCAGCCAAGTGACGTTGAGCGGTCGCCCGATTGACGAGGATGTTGTCTACGGCGCGGCGAAGTTTTTCTTTGCGGTCGTCGTGTTGGATGTGTTGTTCGCGGCGGTGATGATGTTTGACGGGATAGACTTCGTGGATTCAATCAGCGTGAGCGTTTCGACGATGGCGAGTGTCGGGCCGGGCTTCGGCATTGAGGGCGCGACGAGCGGTTACAGCTTGTTGCCCGACTTCAGCAAACTCTGCGCGTGCGGTTTCATGTTTTTGAGCCGCCTGGAAATTTTCACGGTGCTTGCGCTGTTCAGTCCGTCATTTTGGGACAAGTCAAAGAGCTGGTAAAAATTTTCACACAAAAAAAAACCTCCGACTTTGTGCCGGAGGATTTTTATCGTCTGGGGGCTGTTGGTAAATTACTTTTTAAAAATTTCTTCTACTTTTCTTTTGCGGTTTTCTTCTACTTCTCTTTTGCTGCGTCATCCGTGACGGCCGGGCTTTTACTTCCCGCTACTTTTTGACTTTACCAACACGCTCTAATTAATTTTTCCGATAATCGATTCGCCGCCGCGAACCTTATCGCCCTTTTTAACCAGAATCTCAACGTTATCGGGCACGACCAATTCCGTGCACGAGCCGAAACGAATCAAGCCGTAAAGTTCGCCCTTCTCAAGTTTATCGTCGAGGGTAACCCAGCTGACAATTCGCCGCGCCAAAATTCCCGCGACTTGAGTGACCGTCACGCGAAGTTTTCCGTTTTCAATGCCGATAAGGTGGCGTTCGTTTTCGAAGCCGACCGAATCTTTGTAGGCGGGGCGAAATCTTCCACAGACGTACTTTTGAATTTTAATTTCGCCGGCAATGGGACTGCGGTTGACATGAACATCGAAGACCGACAAAAAAATTACGACCTTGCGGCAGGGCGACGACTTGACAAAATCATCGCTCTCAACGTCGACAACATCTTGGACAGTTCCGTCGGCGGGCGAGACGATTAAATTTTCGTCGGCAGGGATTTTCCGATTGGGGTTTCTGAAAAAATAAATGCAATAGCAGGCGAGGACGGCGGGCAAAATCGCGGCGTAGGGATGAACCGCCAAGCCGAGAAACAGCGCGATAAGAAGCGCGACGCCCGCAAAATAAAATCCCTCTTTGATTATGCTCAAAACTTTCACGCTCCGTTTTATCAATTGGGAATTGGGAATTAAAAAGCTGACAGCTAACAGCTAATTTTCTGCTTGTGAACTTTCCAGACGAACTTTGGCAGGGCAAGCAATCTTCCTGCGCGGGAAGGTTGCAACATTGCACGGAAGAGCCATTCGAGACGAGCCTTTTGCATCCAAAGCGGCGCACGCTTGACGACACCCGCCATAACATCAAAAGTTCCGCCGACGCCGATTGACACGGGGATTTGAATTTCGTCTTTGTATTTGAAAAGCCATTTCTCCTGCTTGGGGACGCCCAGTGCCGCAAGTAAAATATCGGCGCGAGAATTTTTTATCTGCGAAATAATTTCGGGCTCATCTTCGGGCTTGAAGTAGCCGTTGCGTGTCCCGACGATTTTTATTCCGGGATAGAGTGCTTCGGCTTTTAATTTGGCTTTGTCGGCGATACCGGGCGCGGCTCCGAACAAGAAAAATTTTATGTCCCGCGCAGGCGCAATCTTCATGACCTCTTGAACCAAATCGGCACCGGCAACGCGTTCGGGCATGTGCTTTCCCAAATGTCGTGCTGCCCAAACAGTTCCCGCGCCGTCAGGGACAACCAAGTCTGCCGCGTTCAAAATTTTTTTCAATTCGGCGTCGTGCGTCGCGTTCAAAAGCATTTCCGCGTTCGCCGTCGCAACCAGTGAAGATTTTTTTCCCGCGATTAAATTTTCCACTCGCTCGACCGCTTGAGCCATCGTCACCGCGTCGACCTTCACGCCCAAAATTTCTATTCGTTCAATCAATGTAAAAAACTCCAATTAAAAACTTTATTCGACCACATTGGATGCAACGTCACGTTGCCGCCCAAAATTTCTACTCGTTCAATCATTGAATAACTCCAAAAAAATTCCGTCCTCCAAGTCGCGAATATTATACAGCATATCAAGGGCAAGAAAAGTTCCTTTCAAATTCCGCCGCGCAGATTTCCAACCGTTGCCGTCGGTTATCCACACGAACTCAAAGCCTTCAATATCTCTTGACTCTTCGGCAATCAATTTATAACTTCGCGCAGTCTCATTGAGCTTGGAACCGCCGCCGGTGTAAAAATTCGTCTCGATACCGAAAATTTTATTCGCCGCCTCGACGACAAAATCAAAGCGTTTGGTCGAAGTTCCCGCCGCTGATATTGCCGACAAGTCAAGCCCGAAAATTTTTTCCACTTCGGCAAGATACATTTCCTTATGATAAGTGACGCCCGCCTCGTGCAAAAATTTTTCGACAAGCCGCTCCATTTGGTGACCGCCGCGATTTTT
>CAMVAG010000059.1 GCA_947165405.1 uncultured Selenomonadales bacterium | reverse complement strand
TTAGAAAATTTTCTTCCTTGCCCAAACTCGTCGCTTATGCAGGGCTTTATCCAAAATCACGCCAGTCAGGCGAGAGTAAAACTGATGGGCGAATGTCTAAGCGTGGTTCTCCTTATCTCAGGCGAGCTGTTTGGCTTGCCGCTAACGTTGCTGCTTTTAAAGACCCTGCTGTCAGTCTCTTTTATCAGAAGAAACGTTCTGAAGGTAAAGACCATTTGACTGCCATTGGGCATGTTTGTCACAAAATCCTTGCCATTATTTTCGCCGTCCTTAGGGATAATAAATCTTATGTTCCGGCTTCAACCTCTTGACTTTTCATAGCCGGTCTCATAAGTTGAATAAAAATCAGTGTTGCGTCGACGACCGCCGCGATTAAAACAATCAGGACGATTGAATCCGTTTCGACACGCACCGCCGAATTCAACACGGGCGACGGGTGCAACGAAAAGTACATGCGCGGAATTATAAAGACCAAGAAAGGAACCGTCAAGACGCTCAACAACGAGTAGACCGCCGAAACTTTTGCGCGAATTTTTTCATCGGAGACTGCCGCCCGCAATGTCAAATACGCGCCGTAAATCAGAATCAGCACAAAGATTGTCGTCTGTCGCGGGTCCCAATTCCAATACGCGCCCCAAGTCAGCTTGCTGAAAATCGCGCCGCTTATCGTCGACAGCAGCACGAAGACGAATCCCAAACGCGCTGCCCGTTCACTCAATTTATCGAACGAAAAATTAAACGTCCTTAAAAATTTCGCCGCGAAGAATGCACTTGCAAAAAACGCAATGACTGCAACCCAAGCTGTCGGCACGTGGAAGAAAATTATTTTTGCCAAGTCGCCGAGCCCTTTTATCGGCGGCACAAAAAAAATTATCGCCGCGCAAATTGCGAGCGTCAACAAGATTATGATTTTGTTCATGAAAACTATTCCCTTACATCAATGAATAAATAAATTCGTCTGCAAAGCAGTATAACACATAAGTTTATTTTTGCAAGTAAAGCCGACAAGGACGAAAGCGGTGAAAGTTTTCGCGATTTAGAATTGACAAAAAATAAAAAACAACTATTATAATGCATGTGATGATTCCAAAGATTTTTTTGAAGGAGGAAATTTTCTATGGCTTATTTTAATAACAGCACTTGGGGCAAATTTGTTTCAGGGACAAACGCCATTGACTTCATTGATAACGATAACGAATATGTTGTAGTCGACGCGGGCGCGGGCAATGACATTATCAAAAATGTGGGAGTATCGCGGACAGAAGATTATATAACAACTTCTCATTACAGGTACCCCGACAACAGCTCCATAAACGGCGGCGCAGGTGATGATTCAATAATCAACGGAAGTAGCGGCTCCATATTGGTCGGCGGCGAAGGAGCCGATACCATTGATAATTGGGATTCCGACGTTTCGCCTTACGGCAAGAAGAATTACCATATAAGCAATGAAGTTTTAATTCTCGGCGGCAACGGAAACGATTCTATCAAAAACGGTTATAATTTTCTCGTGACAATCGAAGGCGGCGCAGGAAACGATAACATTTACAATGGAGGTAATTACGCAATTATCGCTGGAGACAGCGGCAAGGATACCATTCAGAGTTATGCCAATAATACTGTGATTGACGGAGGCGCGGATAACGATTCAATCGTCAACGACAGCTGGTACACAACAATCAGCGGCGGCAAAGGCAATGACACGATAAAAACTGACAGAGGAAACGTCACTGTAAACGGCGGCGCGGGCAACGACTATATCAGCTTGGGCTCCGCAGCGTCGAACAATATCATCGAATACAAATCGGGCGAAGGCAATGATAAAATCGTCGGCTTCAATTCGACTTCAACACTGCAAATCGGCGGCGGCAAAGGAACTTACTCAACAGCGACGAGCGGCAACAACATTATCGTGACTGTCGGCAAAGGCAAGATAACTTTGGTCGGTGCGGCAGACTTGGACGAGCTTCACATTGACGGCGCAAAAGTTTTGAACGTGACCGATAAAACAAAATCGCCCGTGACTGCCGACGCGGACATTAAATTTATAAACGCCTCCAAACGAACGACAGCCGTAAAAATCACGGGCAACACTCTTGCCAATTCAATCGTCGGCGGCGCGAAAAAAGATGCACTCTACGGCGGCTACGGTGCTGATACCGTTTCGGGCGGCGCGGGCAACGACAAACTCTTCGGCGAGGCAGGAAACGATTCACTCAACGGAGACGCAGGCAACGACACCTTGAGCGGCGGAACCGGCAACGATAAACTTTTCGGCGGCAAAGGCAATGACAGCCTCTGGGGCGGTGCAGGAAACGATTCACTTTGGGGCGGTGCAGGAAAAGATATTTTCGTTTACAAGCCCGGCGAAGGTACCGATAAAATTTTCGACTACGCGAACGGCGACGGTGATCTCTTGCAAATCCTCAAAGCGGATGGCTCGGCAGGCGGCACCTTTACCAAAGCGGCGTTTGCAAGCAACAAACTCACACTCACAATTTCCGGCGGCGGCTCGATTATCTTCGACGGAGTCAGCGCGGGCGACAAATTTAACATAAACAGCAAGACTTACACAATCAAAGGCAAGACTCTCAAATAAGCCGGCAACGTTAAACCGTAAGCCGTTACAAAAAAAGGCGGTGAACTCTTCGGAGCTCATCGCCGATTTTTTTTAGAGGCTGTTGGTAAAATAAACCTGAGCAATTTAGCTTTCAGGATTTTCCTAAGCACTGACCACTTTCATTTACCGACAGCCCCTAATTATTTACGAGGCTTGCCGCATTCGGAACAGAATTTGCCTTTGTTGATTGTACCGCATTCACATTTCCACTCGTCGCTGACGGGTTTGGGCTTGCCGCACTCGGAACAGAATTTGCCTTTGTTGATTGCGCCGCATTCACATTTCCATTCGTTGACGATGGGTTTTGGCGCACCGCATTCCGCGCAGAAATTTCCTCGATTGTCTTCGTGACCGCAAGTCGAACATTTCCACGTCGGAGGTTTTTGTTGTTGTGCTTGAGCTGCCTGCTGTTGCTGTTGAGCCATTGCGAAGAGGTTGCCCGCGTTTATGCCGCCCGCCTGTTGAGCCATGCCCATGCCCATGAAGCCCGTCATTGCTCCGGAAGTATTTTGAGCCGCCGCTTGCATTGCCGAAGCTTGAGCACCCGTCAAGTGAGCCGCCGCCATTGCCGGATTTCTCAACGCGCCGTTGCGTTGCATCTCCTTTATCATGTTGGCATCTTCTTCGCTCGCGCTGACATTCGACACGCCGAACGAAACGACTTTCAAGCCGCGCAGTTCGCCCCATTTTTTGCTTAAGACTTCGTTTAAAGCGTCGGCAAGTTCTTGCGTGTGGGCGGGCAAGGCGGAATATCTGATTCCCATTTCCGAAATCCTTGCGAAGGCAGGTTGAAGAGCCGTCATGAGTTCGGTTTTAAGTTGCGCGTCAATTTCGGAGCGATTGTAAGTGTCTTTGACGTTGCCGCAGACGTTCGTGTAGAAAAGAATCGGATTGACGATTTTGTAGCTGTAGGAGCCGAAACATCTAATCGCAATGTCCACGTCGAGCCCGATATTGTAATCGACGACGCGGAAAGGAATCGGGCTGGGCGTTCCGTATTTGTTGCCGATAATTTCTTTTGTGTTGAAGTAATAAATTCTTTCGTCGCGCCCGGCATCGCCTCCGAAAGCAAAGCGATCCTTCATGGCGAAGAAAATATCTTGAATGTTTTCGGCGATGGTCTTGTTGCTGTTGAAGAGGCTCGGCTCGGTCGACTTGTCATAAATGTATTCGCCGCTGTCTGCGCACAAGTCGATAACCTTGCCGTTCTGAACAATCACCATGCATTGCCCGTCGTTGACGGAAATTTTTGAGCCGTTCGTGATGATGTTGTCGCTGCCGTCATTGGAACTCCAACTGCTTGATTTGCGCCTGTGACCTTTGGCAACCAAAATTTCGGGCGAAAGACTGTCGCAGTAAAAAAATTCTTTCCATTGGTCGCCGAGCACGCCGCCCGCCGCCGCCAATGCCGCTTGAATCAATCCCATAGAAAAATCTCCCTTCGGTCGATTTTTAGCTGTTAGCTGTTAGCTGTTAGTGGTTAGAAAAATTTTTCTGAAAGCTGACAACTGAAAGCTGAAAGCTAAATTTTTTCGATTATATCATGCAAACGATTTATCCGCAAAAAAATTGGTCTGCTTTTGTCTGCAGACCTTTCAAAGCACTTTAAAAATTTTAAGCGGACTTGACGAGGCGAACAATTTCCTCCGCGCCGCCTTCCATTGTCTCCGCCATAATCACGTTGGCTATCGGCGATTCTTTAAGAATTTCTCTGCCGCGTTCGACGTTCGTGCCTTCGAGCCGGACGACGACGGGAACGGGAATCGATTTGCCGTCGGGCGAAATGATTTTTGCCGCGTCGACGATGCCTTGAGCCACGAGGTCGCACTTGTTGATGCCGCCGAAGATGTTCACGAAAATTCCTTTAGCCTGTCCGCCTTCCAACATAATTTGAAAAGCTTCGGCAATTTTTTCGGGAGTGGAGTCGCCGCCCACGTCGAGGAAATTTGCAGGTTCGCCGCCGAAATGTTTCAGTATATCGACGGTCGCCATTGCCAAGCCCGCGCCGTTGACCATGCAAGCAACATTGCCGCCGAGATTGACATAGTTCAAGCCGAGCTTTGCGGCGTGAAGTTCTTTGGCATCTTCTTCGGTTTCGTCGCGCATCGATTCAACGTCGGGGTGACGATAGAGCGCGCTGTCGTCGAAATTCAATTTGGCGTCGAGGGCGATAATGTCATTTTCTTCCGTCAAGACGAGCGGATTAATTTCGGCGAGCGAGCAATCTTTTTTCACAAAGGCGCGGTGCAAATTAATCATGAGCTTCGTGACTTTGCGGATAACTTCTTTCGGGAAATTCATCTTGTAAGCCATGCGGGTTGCTTGGAAAGGCGCGAGCCCGATAGCCGGGTCGATGTATTCTTTGAAAATTTTTTCGGGAGTTTCGGCAGCGACTTTCTCAATTTCTACGCCGCCTTCTTCCGAGCCCATCATCACGACGCGAGCCGTTTGCCTGTCGACGACAAAGCTCAAGTAATATTCCTTTTTGATATTCGAGCCTGCCTCAATCAAGAGACGTTTTACGACTTTGCCTTCCTTGCCGGTTTGGTGAGTGACGAGCGTCTTGCCCAAAAGTTCTTCCGCATATTGACGAACTTCTTGGAGGTTGTGAGCGAGTTTGACGCCGCCCGCCTTGCCGCGACCGCCCGCATGAATTTGAGCCTTGACAACAATAATGTCCGAGCCGAGAGTTTGCGCTTGCTTAACCGCTTCCTCGACAGTGAATGCCGCGCCGCCGTCGGGAACATTGACGCCGTAGCCGCGCAGTATCGCCTTGCTTTGGTATTCGTGGATATTCAAAATATCGCCTCCGTTATTAGCTGTCAGCTTTTAGCTTTCAGCTTTCAGCTTATCTGCGATTTTTAATCATGTAAACCGTTTGACCTTTGCCGGAGCCGCTCGTGTGAATTGCAATGCCGCCTTCGACTGCCGCCGCGTGAATTTCATCTTGCGTCGCGTAAACGATAATATCGATTTCAGCTTCTGCGGAATAAAGATTCGTCGCATTTTTCAAGCCCGCGTTCAGATAGTCAATCGGGCAGCCGGGGTCGTAGCCGAACATGCCAAGTTCCATTTCGACTTCGGCGGGTTCGGTGACGGGATAAATTTTTTCTTCGGAAACTTTTTCCCAAGCCGCGCCCTTTTGACAAGCTCTGACATCGGCGTCGGGCAAAGCGAAAACAATTTCCGTCGAAATATCCTTAACGCCCTCCGTCGCGTAGATAATGCTGATTTCGTTGTCGTTCGAGAGGCTGTAAATTACGGTTGCCGACTTGTCGCCGACTTTTGCCGTGAATTTCATGCCTTCGAGGGTCTCTTCGCTCTGCCAACGAATTTTGGAAAAATCTTTTCCGCCGTCGACGAACACCAAGCCCGCCGCCGCGTCGTCCTTAAACAGGAAACGATTCGCAAAATTTTTGTCGCGGAACCTCATTGAGACGAGCCGCGCTCCCAAATCGGTCACTTTAAGTTCGTTGCCCTTCGTGTTGCGCAGCGTGTAGACTACAGCTTCACCGACGGTTTCCTTTTTGATTGACGGCATATCAATCGCTCCTTTCATGCTTTTGAAGAATATTTATCCAAAAGTATTTCGTAGTCTTTAATCGGCAACGGGCGCGAGAAAAAGTATCCTTGAATGTCAACGTTGCCCAAGCTTGCCACGTAATCCATTTGCGCTTGAGTTTCCACGCCCTCGACGACGACGCTCATTCCCAATTCTTCAGCCAACTCGACGATGAACTTTAAAATTATCGCGACGCGTTTTGATTTTTCAAGTTCGCGGATAAATGCCATGTCGACTTTCAAAGTGTCAAGCGGCATGTCCTTGAGCATGTTCAATGACGAATAGCCCGAACCAAAGTCGTCCATTAAAATCGAAAAGCCCAAATCTCTGAACGTGCTTATCATGTCCAAGAGTTGCAGCTGATTGTCGGTGTAGGCACTCTCCGTGACCTCAAGCTTGAGCATCCAAGGTTCCAACTCATATTTTTCCAACAAGCTCGCCAAAAATTCGGGCAGGTCGAGGCTGTAGAAATTCAAGCGCGACAAGTTCACGGAAATGGGAACGATAGACTTGCCCTCGTCGAGGCGTTTGCGTTGAAGGCGACAAGCTTCCTCCCAAACAAAACGGTCGAGGCGGACGATAAAGCCGTTGCGTTCAAAGACGGGAATAAATTTGCCGGGCGAAACCATGCCGTGAACGGGGTGGAACCAGCGGACAAGAGCTTCGGCACTGGCGACGACTTTTTTATTCGGGTCGTAAATCGGCTGAAGATAAATCGTGAATTGATTTTCCAAAAGGGCGGCTTCCATGTTGCCGGTTATCAGCTGCTCCTCAATCATCTGTTCGCGCATTTTTGCATCGTAGTAGGCGTAGCGTGTCACATAATTGCCTTTGATTCGGCGCAATGCCATGCCGGCTCGGTCGCACATTTGGTCAATCGGCAGCTTGGTGCTTTCGACGGGATAAATGCCTGCGAAAAATAAAATGTTGTGGCTTATGTGAAGTGATTGGATTCTCAAGTCGAGGTCTTTGATAAGTTGTTCGATTTTAAGTTCGTCGCTCGGTATGCACAAGATAAAATGATCTGCTTCGGCGCGACAGCTTATTGAAGTTCGAGGATTGAGAGTCTCTTTGAAATAATCCGCCGCCGCCCGCAAAATCATATTGCCGGTGTCGACGTGGAAAAGGTCGTTGATAATTTTAAAGCAACTTATATCCATGCAAATGATGCAGTATTTGACATCATAACGCGCGCCCAAGAGTAATGCCGCCTCACGATAAAAAGCTTCGCGGTTATAAAGTCCCGTTAATTGATCAAACTTGCTGCCTATTGTCGGCATGATTCCTTCGGCTTTCAATACTAATCGCCCCTCTCGGTTCAGGCTTAAAATTTTTTTCAACTATTCAACGCAAGAAAATAAATCCCTGCCGAAACGGGCGGGATTTAAAATTCCTTTTGCAGTTCGGCGAATGCGCGTGGTTAAATTCTGCTCCCGTCGGCAATCGGAATTTCCAAAGTAAAAGTCGTGCCCTTGCCGGGTTCGCTCGCAACGGAAATTTTTATTTCGTGATTGTCGGCAATCCATTTGGCAATCGACAAACCGAGCCCGCTGCCTTTAACCTCGCTGACCAAATCCTCGCTGTCAATGCGGACAAACCGCTCAAAAATTTTAGCTTGATTTTCCGGCGCAATGCCGATTCCCGTGTCCGAAATGTTCAAAAAAATTTTCCCGTCGTCAATCGTCGAGGCAACTTTAATGCTTCCTCCTGCAGGCGTGTACTTGACCGCGTTATCCAAAAAAATTCTAAGCATCTGCCGAATCATCGTCTCGTCGCCGAAAATTTTCGCGGGCTCATTTTTAATCAGTGCGACTTCGTGCGTTTTGACGACGGTTTTCATTTTGCTCATCACTTCGCCGACAATGTCATCCAAGTCCAAAATTTTCTTGTGAATTTTTTGCCCGTGCCGGTCTGTGCGCGAAAGGAACAAAAGATTTTCAAGCAACGCCTGCATATTCTTCGCTTCGGAGCCGATAACTTTCAGATTTTCGCGCAAGAGTTCCTCGTCTGCCGTGCCGTAGGTCTCGATAAAATCGATGTAACCTTTAATGACGGCGGCGGGCGTCCGCAATTCGTGCGAGGCTTCGGAAACAAATTTCTGCTGCTTGTCTATGCCGCCCTGCAAGCGGTCAAGCATGGCGTTCAAAGTTTTTGCAAGCTCGTTGAGTTCGTCGTTGGCAGTGCCGATTGGAATTCGCCCTTCCATTTTCTCGAAGGCAATTTCCCGCGCCAATTCGTTCATGGTTTTTATCGGCGTCAAAATTCTTCGGCTCAAAAAATAGCCCGCGCCAATCGCAAGCAAAATTCCCAAGATGTCCAATGCCAACAAAAATCTTTCCAGATTATCAAAGGTCGTCAGCTCGGAGGTTATCGTTCGGAAAAAATAAAGCGTGACCGTTTCGCCGTCGTGAGTGTAATCCATCTTGGCGCGATAAATCAACGCGGAACCGATTTTGGAAACTTCAAAGTCGTCTTCGGCAAAAAGCGGCGGGTCTTTCAAAATCCCCTCGTCAAACATTTCAATCGAAGGATAATTGATGTCCGTGTCGATAAAAACTTCGCCGCGCTCGTCGACAACCCGAAGCACAACGCCCGCCACCAACGCATCATTAAAAGCATAGGGATTGTACGTCGTGTAATTTTCTTCCAGCTCGTTGAAAACTTTTTGAATCTGCTCCATGCTGTAGAGGATTGTTTTTTCGGCGGGGGTGTAGAGGGCATTCATGACGCCGAGCCACATTGCAAAATTTATCACGGCAAGCAGAATCACAAAAAATATCACGTAGCCGAGAGTTATCTTTACGGAAATTTCAAAGTCGTTTATCCTGCGTTTAATCTTCTCAATCACGCTCATTAAAACTACCTTTCTCGTTTCGACAGCTGAACATGTTTGTATGATACTCAATCGGCGGCAGAATGTAAAGACAATGAAAATCAGAAACTTAATTCCCGATTGAAATTATCCGCGAAGATTTTCCGCCCGCGATTAAAATTTCTGTTCCGTGTTGAAGTTCGGGCACTGTTGATTGACCACTAAATTTTTTTGCGGCGGCAGGAAAATTTTTTTCGGCATTGAACAAAAACCCAATGATTCGGCACGACCGAAAATTTTTTGGTGTAAGTTTTCAGCTCGAAGAGGAGGCTGCTGTTTTGGAAAAATCTACAGTAATAGGTTTGATTGGCGGAATAATTTCCGTCTTCGTAGGTATGATTCTTAAGGGTGCGCCGCTCACTGCATTGAATAACCCCGCCGCATTCCTTATCATCATCGGCGGAACGGTCGCCTGCATATTCAACGCTTTTACAATGGAACAAATTTCTAAGGTGCCGACACTCTTCAAACTTCTGATTAAAGGCAACGAGGAACAAAGCAAAGGCGATTTGGTGAAAACTTTTGTCGAGCTGTCGCAACTTGCCCGCCGCGAAGGTATTCTTGCTTTGGAAAGCAGAGTCGAAGACATTCAAGATCCTTTCTTCCGCAACGGCTTGAGCATGGTTATCGACGGCATGGATCCCGAATTCGTCGGCGATGTTTTGGACGCGGAACTCACAATCATGGAACAACGTCATGCCGAAATGCGCTCGATTTTTTCTCAAGCGGGAACTTATGCTCCTACGCTGGGCGTTTTGGGCGCGGTCGTCGGTCTTATCGCGGCACTGGGCAACCTTAACGATATTGACAAGCTCGGTCACTCAATCGCGGCGGCGTTCGTCGCGACGATTCTCGGTATCTTCACCGGCTACGTCCTTTGGCTTCCGTTTGCCAACAAACTCAAAATCAAATCCGAAAACGAAGTCAGCCACAAGCGCATGATTATGGAAGGTATCCTCTCGTTGCAGGCGGGCGATTCCCCCACGCAGATTGAATCCAAGCTTATGATTTACATTCCGCAGGGCGAACGCGAAGGCATTGGCAGGGAATAGCGGTTAGCTGATAGAAAATTCTATTCAGCTAATAGCTAGGGGCTGTTTGTAAATTAAAATGGCGGCTCCGATTAAGCGTTTAAATAATTTTTGTATTTTAAATCTACTTTTCTTTTGTTCGCCCAAAAGAAAAGTAGCAAAAGAAAAGGGCGTTCAACCGGCTATAAAAACATCCTGTTTTTAACGCGGGCGGCCGTCATCCGTGACGGCCGGGCTAAAGCTACCCGATACTTTTGAGTTTACCAACAGTTCCTAACAACTAACAGCTAAAATCGACCGAAGGGAGATTTTTTATGGCGAGAAAAAAACACGCAAAGAAACACGAAGAAGAAGCCAGCGAGGCTTGGCT
>CAMVAG010000058.1 GCA_947165405.1 uncultured Selenomonadales bacterium | reverse complement strand
TGGTGGGATTGGAGCCTCGATAAAATTCACGACAACTTTAAGTATTTCAACGACGTGGAAAAATTTATTTCACTGCATGACAAGTAAAGGAGGTTTGCTTATGGCAATGTTGGAAGTCAAAGACATCAATGTTTATTACGGAGCAATTCACGCGATAAAGGGCATAAGTCTTTCGGTCGAGGAGGGTGAGATTGTCACGCTGATTGGTGCGAACGGCGCGGGCAAGTCGACGACGCTGCGAACAATTTCCGGTCTGCTCAAGCCAAAGACCGGCGAAATAAATTTTCTCGGCAAAGATATCGCGGGTATGCCGGCTCATAAAATCGTTCGCGAGGGAATATCGCAAGTGCCCGAAGGTCGACGAATCTTCGCGGAAATGACCGTGCTGGAAAATTTGGAGTTGGGAGCTTTCACGCGCTCGGACAAAGACGGAATCCAAAGCGATATGCAAATGGTATTCAAACGTTTTCCGCGCCTTGAGGAACGTCGACTTCAACTTGCGGGAACTTTATCGGGCGGCGAACAACAAATGTTGGCAATGGGTCGCGCGCTGATGAGTCGCCCGAAACTTTTGCTTATGGACGAACCCAGCATGGGACTTGCGCCGCTTCTAATCAAAGAAATTTTTTCAATCATAGTCGACATAAACAAGACGGGCACGACGGTTTTGCTCGTCGAACAAAATGCAAACATGGCTTTATCGATTGCCAATCGCGCTTATGTTTTGGAGACGGGACGAATCACAATCACCGGCGACGCCAAAGAACTTGCCGCCAGCGAAGACATCCGCAAAGCTTATCTCGGAGGATAAATTTATGGAGAGGTTGAAAGCAGTAAATGAACTTCGCGACGCGCTGAAAAATTTGCGCTCGTTCGGGGCGTCACTCAAAACAAATTTCTCGGCGATTGAAGATTTTATCGAACAGGAAAAATTTCCCGAAGCCGAATTGTTGACCGCCGCGAACGATGATTTTTTCAAGTGGATTAACGGCGCGAACAAATGCTTTGCACTTTACGAAAAACTTTTTGGCGGTGATATACCGAAGACTTTTTCCGACCTCGAAAAAATTTTGGAAGTCGAAGAGAAAAAAATTCGCGAGGCAAGTGTCTTCGGGCAAGCCGAAAAATTTTTGTCGTTCGTGACGGAAGCAGCCGACTTGAAAAAAATTTTGCGCGAACATCAATCGGCTTTGAAAAAATTATTGGCGAGGAAACGACAGACCGAAAAATTGAAAGCATCACTTGCGCCCTATGCAAAATTTATCAACGCGACGGAAGAGGCGGACATCGGAAAAAAATTTTCGATAAGCAACGAGCTGCGCGAATTTTTCAGCGATGATTTTCTCGGTCGCGGGCTTTTCGGCAATGAATTGACTTTGGCGACGCCCGAAGAAGTCGAAGAGAAAAAAATTGTTCGTCAACGCAAGGCAAAGGAAATTACTCCGCCCGCCAAGCCGCCCAAAAAAATTAATTTGGAAAAACTTTTCGCCGCGCCCGGTGCACTGCTCACCGAAAATGATTTCGACGTTTGGGAAAAATCTTTCACAACGGAAAACACCGAACGCAACAAAGAATTTTCCGCGAAAAATTTTAAAAAGGAATTCACCAACCCCGAAATGCTCAAGCCCGTCCTGCGTTATGCCGCCGCGAAGGGAATGCTTTGGTTGCCGGGATTTTCTCCGAAGAAAATGCCGATAAATGTCGTGGAAAGTATGGCGCAGATGTTGTTCACGAAGGGCTACTTCAAACGCTACAACTTTGAAGGGCTCGGAAGTTTCTACGGCTTGACAAAAAATTTCGCCGAATTTTTGAGAACAGAAAACGGCAAGAAATTTATTGCCAACTCGAAGCACGGCGAAAAATTTGACTTCGACAGCGCGCCTTTCCTCACCGAAGACATGAAAGTTGCTTTGACGAGGATTCTCTTTTTCCACATTCACGAAATCGCGGCGGCTCATGACGATGGTTTCCACGACGTAGATTTTTCTCCGCAATCGTTCAGGACGGAATTTATCGGCGCGGACAAGCGCGATTTGTTTCTCGGATTTTTCTTTGACACGACGGAAGACGTTGAAAAATTTTTTAAGCGCGTCGGAAATTATTTAAAGCGCGGCAAGAAAATTGACAGGGTATTTGTCGCGGGCTTCAATCGCGTTCACGCCGAAAAAATTTTTGAAATCCTCGAAACTTTTTTTAAGGAAGATTTCCCGAAAAATGCCGCCCGCTATCTTTACGACTTCAGCGAAAAAAATTTTTATCTTCAAGGCACGACGGAAAAAATCGCGGCGTCTGAAATTTGGAAGACGACCGCGCCGCCCGATAACGAACCTCAAGGCGAAAAAAATTCCGACGAGGAGAGCGATGAACTTCCCGCCGTTCAAAAATCAGAAGCACCGCCAATCGATTCGACGCTCAAAGAAAAAATTTTGCATGACGTTAAAGACTTGCTGTTGAAGAAAAAATTTTACTGCGCGACGGCTTATCTCAAGGCGCAAAGTTTGGAAGTTCCGAATACCGAATATCTTTATCGTCAACTTGCCTTCGCGCTCGACGACCCGCTTTTGAAGACGGGCTACAGTGCCGATACGATTTCCGTTTTGGCGACGAAGGATGACGATTCTTTTAACGAGGCGTTGCTGACCGCCGCCGCCCTCCGTGCATTTTTTTATAACGATTTCGGCGTCGATTACGGTATCCCGACTTTGCACGCCTTGACGAAAAGTTTTGAGCTTGTCAAATCTAATGTGCCGCTCTCAAATTTGATTGACGCGCTGAAAAATTTTAAGACTTACGTAAAAAAAGGCGTCGACCTCTACGCCGACTATCAGACCAAAGAACGCGCCGCCGCCGAAAAATATCTCGTCAAAGTCATTCGCGACGCCGAAGATTATTATGCCCGCTACTTCGAAGGAAAATTGACTGACCGCGCCGACAACGAAACTTTTATCCGCATGGAGCAAAATATTTTTTCGCGCAACGGAGACTTGGCGCAAATTTTCAACGCGATAAAAGATAAGGCGGAGGCTCATTCGGTTGACACGCTCAACTTCATCAAAGATTTTTTGGCGGAAACTTTTATCGAAAAGGATGCAAGCTTCGACAGGGTGAACATCGACGACGAAAAGCTTGCTCAATTTATCGACGACAAATGGGATGAGGCTTGCGGCAAAAAAAATCCCGGCAAGCTTGTAAGTCGTCTTCGCAACAACATAACCAAGAACATGGAACGCGCCGTAGAAATTATGTGCGCTTGGGTTAATTGTGCGGAAATTCTCTGTGCTGACGGCGAGGACAGCGGCATTGTCGAATACAAAAAAATTCGTGCGCGGCTCATCGAAAACGTTCAAGCGGCTCAAAAAAATTTGTCGGAAGAGGCAGGCTCGGTCGTCTTGATTCGGACGCTCAAAGAAATTTCTGCGCGGCTTGAAGGTTCCTACAGCAGACTTGAGCATAAATATTTTTACGCGGAATTTTTGTGCGGCGATAAGATTGCCCTCGACGAAAATTATTTTCCGAACTTCGACTTGAACATTTCCGACGGAACGCATGAAGGCATAACCGAACAAATAAAAAAGCACGCGGCTTTGAAGTTGCCGACGGTCGAAGCACGTATCGAAAATATTTTTGAGGCGGGCGGCGATGATTTCGGCTCGGCGCAGTTGCTTGACGATTACCTCAAGGATTTCAAAGGCGCGTCGTTCATTGAGCAGAAAGAATACGACGTGGCGAAGTGCATAACCAGTGCCGCCAAAGACGCCCCGCGTTATCGCGAAAATTTTATCGGCGGTCTTGAGCTTGCACAGAGCTACGGACAATTTGACACGTTGCCCGAAGGCGAAAAGGAAAAAATTCTTCAGCTCGTCGAAAACTGCTACAAGTATGCCGGTGAGAGTAAAAATTTCGGCGTGTTCTTCCGCGTGAAAAAATATTGGGAAGACGTGATTGAAAACAACGCCGTTAAGCGCGGCGAAATTCTCAAGAAAGATTTGCAGTCGGCGATTGAAACTTACAAAAAAATTTCGGACAACTTCAACGACTTTGAACTTAACGACAGCATTGCAGAGATTGAAAAAATAATTGCGGCGCGAAATTTTACGGCGGCTCAAAGTTTGATTTTCAAGTTAAGTCGCGGCGAACTTTACAAAAAATTTGACGACGCGGAGGACACGCCGCTCAACAGATTTTTGGACGCGGAAGAATACGTCGATTGTTATAATCGCGTCAAAGACAGCGGCGATTCGCTGGAAAATTTAATCGGCAAGAAAATTTTGCCTCGCGATAAAATTTCTCGCGCCAAGCTCAACCTCATCAAAAGTTGGATTACAAATTCCGTCAACGAAGACCGAATTAAAACTTTGCTGGAGTTGCTCGGCTTCAGCGTCGAGGATGTTCAAAAAATTTCTTTGCCCGCTTCAAACACGATTAATTTCCACGTGAAGATTTTCGGCGCGGGACAAAAATCCGGCCACCCGATAGCGGCGTTCGGCTCGGACGCGGAAATTTCCGGCTTCAATGTCTCGTGTCTTTTCGGCAAGTTCGACGAAAAAAATCTTATCGAAAAATTCAAGGAGCTCGGCAATTCCAAACACACGCTGATATTTTTGGATTACGCGCTTGACTTGCCGACACGTCGTCGCCTCGCAAAAGAGATTAAGCTTGACAAAATTTTAACGAAAGTTTTTGCGGTCGTCGACAGAGTAACGATAATGTTCCTGCTGAAAAATTGCGCGGCGCAACTCGGCACAAAGAGGGTTACCGATACTTTGATGTCGCTGATAATGCCGTTCGCCCGCTATCAACCTTACATTTGGTCGCCGCGAATTCCTCTGCCGCCCGAAATGTTCATCGGTCGCGAAAACGAAATCAACGAGGTAATGAATCACGGCGGAGTGAATATCGTTTGCGGCGGTCGTCAGCTGGGCAAGTCGGCTCTGCTCAAAATGGCGTGTCGAAAAGTCGACGGCAATCATAACGAGCGGGCGATTTTCATTGACATTGACGATAAAAATTATCGGGAAGCGGCGTTGCTTACAAGTCACGAGCTTAGCGATAAAAATTTCTTCGCCGAACCTTTCGAGACCGACGATTGGGAGGAACTTACCCGCGCCATAAGAAATCGTCTGTCGAGTGACGCGCCGACGAAAATTCCCTACTTCCTCCTCATGCTTGACGAGGCGGATAAATTTATCGACTCTTGCGCGGAAAATAATTACGCGCCGATTGTCGCGCTTGCCAAGATTCAGCAGGAAGATTATGACGGCAGCCGCTTCAAATTCGTTATCGCGGGCTTGAGGAATATCATTCGTTTCGAACGCGAAAAAACTTTCAGCAACAACAGCATTCTGCCGACGCTGAAATCATTGACGATAAAACCTTTCAACGTCGAGGACGCCCGCCAACTTTTGGAGGTGCCGTTGAGATATTTGGGCTTGTACTTTCCGGAAAGCGAAAAGGATTCGTTGATTCTCACGATTTTGGAGACGGCAAATTATTTTCCCAGTTTGATTCAGCTTTACTGCGAAAAACTTGTAAAGGCTTTGTTCGAGGCGGGCTATGCGGGCTACGATGCCGATACGCCGATTTATCGAATCAGCGAGGAGCACATTAAAAAAGTTCTTGCCGACCGCGAATTTACAAAGGACATAAAAACCAAAATCGAAATCACGTTGCGGCTCGGCGAGGATAAATATTATTTCGTTATCGCGAATTTGTTGGCACATCTTTATTACAAGCAAAATCGTTTGGAAGGTTATTCGCCGCGAGAAATTTTATCTGCCGCCGCCGAATTCGGATTGATTAAGGAGCCGTTGCTTCCGAACGCGGAGGAAAAAGTCGGCGCGCTCATGGAGGAACTTTGCGAACTGAACATCTTGCGCAAGACGGGCAAGGCGGAATATCTTTTTTCGCGACAAAGAATTTTGCGGATAGTCGGCACGCTAAACGAAGTCGAAGAAACTTTGTTAAAGCTGATGGCGGAGGCTGAACATGAATAATCGCGACGAGTTGTTTGAAAAAATTTGGTGGGAAGATTTAAACAGCCCGCGCAGATTTTTGAGCGAGGCGGTCGAAAAATTATCGGGCGGCAAAAGTGTCGTCCTTTGCTTGCCGAATCGAGTGCCTTTTGAAAAATCTATGCGCGACGTTTTAGAAAAGTTGTTGCGAAGAGGCACGCAAAGTATCAAAGTTGTTGACGCGGAAAAAATTTCTTCCGAACCTCAAGAATACGTCCTCAAAGAATTTTGTGATGACAAAGACGGCTTCCGCCCGTTCAACAAAGGAGCTTACGCGGAGTTTCTTGCAAAACGCAAAGGCATTTCCTTAAACAGCACCTGCATTTGGATTCGCAATGCTTCGCCCGCGCAAGTCGATAAATGGTTTTCGTTCATTGCCGATTATCAAAATTTTCTTGCCGGGAAACGCGGCGGAGTTTTTCTCTTGGAGGCGAACGACAAATTAAATTTCGGCGGCAAGTCGGGTGTGGAAATTCTTTCCTACGCGGAAAAAATCAGCGGCTACGACAGCTTTGCTTTCAATATTTTTGCGGCGGCGAATTTCGGCAACAATAACCGTCTGATGAAACAATATCTTGCCGAACTGGTCACCGCGCTCACGGAAGGCGATGTTGAGTTCGGAGCGGCGTGCATTGCCGCAAGCGATGACTTCCTCAAAAATCCCGAAGAATTTTTTAACGATATTTTGTGGGAAGGAAAATTTACTTCCGGCAAAAGCACCGACGATATTGAGCAGGCAATTTGGATGACGCAGCTCAAATTGATTTTCCCGCTCGTCGAAACCTTCCGCCGAAATTTTATCAGGCAATACGAACAGCAAATCAAAGACACGCCGCCGTATTATTCCGCGCCCGAAGAAGTTGAAATTGGTCAGCTTTACGGCTTGTTTAATCAGCGGCGTTGGCTTATTAATGACTTCGACGGCGAGAATTTGGAATTTTATCGGGAAATCCGAAATAAATTGGCGCACTTGGAGATTTTATCCTTTGAGGAATTGAAAAAAATTTTCGAGAAAAATTCGCGCCGATAAAAAGTTTGAGGTGTTTAAAATGATTTACGAGAGTAAAATATTAAATGTCACGCTGAAACGGGCAAAAATTCATTTCGTGCCCGATGTCGTTTATGGGCAAGTGCCGACATTCGAAAAGCCGAATCAACTTTTGCAAATGGATTTGTTGATTCCGCAAGTTCAAGAAAAATTGCCCGCAGTTATCTTTGTGACGGGCGGCGGATTTATTTCATCGAATCGAGCGCGTATGCCGCAACTTAGAATGCATTTGGCAGAAAAAATTTTCGTCGTGGCGAGTATAAATTATCGCACGATACCTAATTCAAAATTTCCCCAGCCTATTGAAGACGTTAAATCCGCAATAAGATTTTTAAAAGCGTCTGCGCAGAAATTCAACATTGACGCGGAAAAAATTTTTTTAATCGGCGACAGCGCGGGCGGATATTTAACTGCATTTGCGTCGGTAACGAACGGCGATAAACTTTTTAACGTCGGCGACAATCTCGATTACTCCAGCAAAATTTTGGCGGCAGTCGATTTGTACGGCATTTCAGATTTGCGACAAATTGCAGAGACTTTTCCCGAAGAAATTCAAAGTCTCTACAACTCGGCAGGTTCGGTGACTTCTCTGTTTGTTAATGGCGTGCCTGCATTTGGAGGAGTCGACGGCGGAATTTTAAAGCATCCTATTTCTGCTGAACGAGCCAATCCGATTAATTACATCACGAAAAATTCCGCGCCTATGCTTTTAATGCATGGTACTGCTGATAATGTCGTTTCGCCCGCGCAGACTGATTTATTATTCCAAGCCTTGAAAAATCGCGGCGTCGAAGCTGAACGTTATCTAATTCCAAATGCCAATCACGCTGATGATTATTGGTTGCAGGAAGAAGTTTTTGATCTTATCACAGAATTTTTAACCCGATATTTATAACGCCAAGGAGGTTATAAAAATGTTTGTGGCATCGAGAATGACAAAGCACCCCGTGTCCGTTACCAGCGACGCGACGATTCAACAGGCGGACAGGCTCATGAAAAAGCACAAATTCCACAGAATGCTTGTCGTTGATAACGGGAAGCTCGTCGGCTACTTCAGCGACCGTGATATTATGCGCGTGGCACCCAGCCCCGCCACTACGCTGTCAAAATTTGAAATTCGTTCGCTCTTGGATAAAATTTCCGTCAAAGACATCATGCACGAAAAAGTTATCACCGTCAATGAGAACGCGACGCTGGAAGAGGCAGCACTTATCATGTATCAAAACAAAGTAGGCGGCTTGCCGGTCGTCTCGGATGTCGGTGCGGTCGTCGGAATCATCACCGCGACCGATATTTTAAAAACTTTTATCAAAGTCATGGGGCTTATCGGCGGCAAAACGCGCTTAACCCTCGAAGTCGATAACAAGGTCGGTGTCATTGCCGATATTACAAAAATTTTCGCGGAAAACAATATCAATATCGACAGCTTCATCACTTGCCGCCACAAAAATAATCGTTATGAGCTTGTCGTGCGCCTCGACGAACACCCCGCTTTGGAGGACGTTAAAAAACTTCTCAACGTTCGCGGCTATAAAGTCGTTCACTCGGTCAATATCGGTTAAATAATTTTTTCCTCTGCCTCGCGGCAGATTTTTTTTTGCTCGTGTGCTATAATCGCGCAGAAATATTTTTTTGGAGGTTTTATCATGAAGAAAAAGATTTTGGCAGCGATTGCGGCAGGATTAATCACGTTGGGAAGTTTCGGCGCAAGCGACGCCGCCTCTCGCGAAGAAGTTGCCGCTATTAACGTTCAAACCGCGTCCGATTTCCGATATTGGAATGACGATTCGCCGACCAAGAAAAAAATTATCGAATTCGTCGAGGACGTGACCAATCCTTACAGTAAAAATTTCATTCCGCCCGAAGACAGAATCGCAACCTTCGACATGGACGGAACTTTTTACTGCGAAACCGCTCCGATTTACTTTCAAGAAGCTATGTTCCTCTATCGCGTGCTTGAAGATAAAAATTACACCGCGCCGAAGAAATATCTCAACTTGGCAAAAAAAATTCGCCCGAAAGTCTACGCCAAAGAAAAATTGACGCCCGCCGAAAGCAAAATGTACTTTGAAGGGCTCACTGCCGTTTATGCCGGCATGACGATTGAGCAATATCGCGCTTACGTCCGCAATTTCATGCAAACCTACGAAGACGGCTTTACTAATCTCAAACGCGGCGAGGCTTTTTACCTTCCCATGGTCGAAATTATTTCTTACCTCACCAATAACGGCTTCAAAGTTTACATTGATTCCGCTTGCAGTTTCTATACTACCCGCGAATTAATCGAAGGCGTCATTCCTATTCCTTCTGACCGCATTTTAGGTTCTGATTTCGGCTTAACCTCTACAAATATGGGTAAAGATAATCCTCACGACCATTTTTATGACAGATTCAAAGAAAAAATCGTTATTGCCGGCACACCGCTCATTGATAACGCCAAAACTATTAAAATCTTTTCCATTCTGAATCAAATCGGCAAAAAACCCGTCCTTGCTTTCGGTAATTCCGGCGGTGACAGCGGCATGCTCGAATACACTCTTCAAAATGATAAATATCCTTCGATGAGCTTCTTTGTTATCTGCGACGACACCGAGCGCGAACGCGGCAACTTGACCCGCGCCAAATCCGATACTGCTTTGGCTCTCAAGCGCGGCTGGAATCCGATTTCCATGCGCGACGACTTCAAGACGATTTACGGAGACAATGTCAGGAGGACTAAGTAAATGCAAAAACTTTTAGAACACGCCGGATTTTTATTCGCATTGATGGCTTTGATTACGGCTCTTTCTACGACGGGTTGCGGCGGCGAAAAATCTTCCGCGCCCGAATCAAACAAAGATAAAGTCACAATCGGCGTAATTTTTCACCTAAACGCAAGCGAAATCGAATACAACGAGGTGATGAAGAAACTGGAGAAAAGTTATCACCCGTCGAAGGCAAATCATAGCGCGGAATATAAATATTTCGACAAGGTGAACGATATGCAAATGGCTCTTGAAGCAGGGCAGATTGATATGCTCTCGACTTACCAAAATGTCGCCGATTACATGATTCAACGCTCCGATAACAAAGAAATTCTGCCAAGCGAACGCCATTTGCAAGATTCTTTCTGTTTTGCACTGCGTAAAAGCGATACCGGGCTACAAAATGAACTTAACAAGGCGATTAAGGCGATGACTGCCGACGGAACGTTAAAAAAATTGGTAAAAGAATACATCACCGACTTAAAAAGCGACGAAGACCCTCCTGCTGTCCCGATAACTCACATTGACGGCGCGGAATCAATTAAAGTTGCCGTCACGGGCGATTTGCCGCCTTTCGATTTGGTTTTGCCCGACGGAACCCCCGCAGGATTCTCAACCGCTGTTTTGTCTGAAGTTTCAAAGCGAATCGGAAAAAATATTGAGCTTGTCAACGTTGCCGGCAATGCTCGTGCGTCGATTTTAACTTCAAAGGGTGCGGATGTTGTCTTTTGGGTGGCAGTGCCCAAAGACAGCACGCTTTTGCCCGCAAATATCGACCAACCCGAAGGAATTGCAATCAGCGAACCCTATTATCACGATTTGATTACTCATGTCGGCTTGAAAAAGTAATTCG
>CAMVAG010000057.1 GCA_947165405.1 uncultured Selenomonadales bacterium | reverse complement strand
GCGGGAGTCGGGCTCGATTTGGGCTGGTACTATCTGAACGTGTCGCGCCTTCAAAATGCGGCGGATGCGGCGGCTCTTGCCGGTGCACGCACGATTATCGACAGCAATTCGGGGAAGTTGAAAGACCTTGTTCCCGTTCTTGTATCAAAATTGCCCGAAGACAACGGACTGACCGACGACGGAGAGCCTAAGGTTGAAACGTCGAACTCAACCGAAACCACCACAAGTGAAACCGAAACCGCAGAAGGTACCACGATAACATACACGGAGACAACAACCACCACAACGACGACGATTTCCAAAACGCAACTTACAGACCTTAATTGGACTGACGGCGACACAACTGCCAAAAATTACATCATCAAAAATATCGGCACTACTCAAAATGTTCAGGCGGACACGGACGAAACGGCAAATGTGATACTCGATAGTTGGAGCCTTTTTAAATCGGATTCAGACCGTCAAGTTGTCCCCGATTTAAAGCTGGTCAAGGTGAACGGAGATTTTTATTACATCGTCAAGCTTGGCGAAAACATCAGACATTTTTTTATGCCCGGTTGGTTTAAAGGCATGGGAGCCGGTGTTGTCGCCATTGCGAAACTTGTTCCCGAAGACCAAATTGTCATCGACAAAATCACCAACACTAAAAAATGGGAGGAATTCATCGCCGCAGTCAGAAAAATAATCAACCAGAACGTCATTATCGGCAACTGGGAAATTCAAGACCGTTACAAGTCAATGGAACCTGCCTATAAACGCGACGAAAACGGCAACTATGTCGACGCCAACGGCAACATTGTAACTAAAGACAAAGATAAAGTCGTCGTCTACGCGACGGACATAAACGGAGACTATATCTTGGACGCGGACGGCAACAAAATGCAGGACTACACCAACGTTTACGCGAAAAGCATAAACTACACCGAACGTTTCGACGCCAATATATATGATAGCGCGTGGAATCACTTCCAAGACTTTTTTAATACCTTCAGGGCGACGGGTTATCACGAACCAAACCCGAATGACTACTCGATGGAAATTGCCGGCGATTTTTACAGACGGGAAATCATAACCGTAAGAGACGACGTAGACTTTTCAAGCGACAGACCTTACGGCTCGAACAGCAGCGTCGCCGCAACCTCGGCGTCCATAAATAAAAAGCCCGGACACGTCAACAATCCTCAACAACCATCGGGCACAAAAAAGACTTACGCCAAATACAAAGACGCCAACGGCAATTTAAAAGACATAGACGATAAGGGCGCGGTTGGCTTGCCCTACAAGTGGGAATATCTGGACTCGATTAACGTCGACTTCAAGCCGGAAGTTACATTGCCCGACAAATGGATCGGCAAAGATTGGGATGTGTCATTGGAAGACAATTCGGGCGTCTCTTTCAACTACAAAAATTGGGCAACGCCGGGACAATCGGGCAACGTCGTCATTACAGACAAATATATCAAGCACATGCGGATACATGCGAACATCAATTTCGACGCGCCCTATCGAGAACGTTCGGATCTGACAACGCCTTACAAAGAGGCACTTCGTGAAAAAGACGCCGAAGGAAATTTACTGCCCGATATTTTGTGGGGACGCATCGAAAGCGAGCCCATGCTCTTCCGCCCCGACGCCATAAACGGCAAAGAAAGTTATGTATACACAGGAACCAGCTATCAAACCGGTTTAAGCTCCGTCCGACAAATAATCATTAACGTGAATTCTTCCAATTACAACACGGGCAGCGTCACTTATCGTCCCGTCATACTTTTCTACGACGGTCCCGAACGCTACAACACCGACGACCCGCTCCGCGAATCCAAGCCCGTGATTTTAAATCTCGGCAAGTCTTTCAGAGGCGTCCTTTTCGCGCCGAACAGCCCCGTCGTTGTCGTCGGCAACGCACAAAATCAATTCCAAGGCTTCGTCGTGGCAAAGAAATACATGCGCCTGAAAGAGGACAAAGACTTTATTCACGGCGGCTACAGATATTTCAACAGCAAGGATAAGCAGTGGGAATACTTCCGCTCTGTCGACGCGAACGGAAAAATCACTTATAGAGACGTTGACGGAAACCTTAAAGACAACAGAAACGACTCAAACACTTACAAGGTTGCTTATTACTACGCCAAAGGCGATAACAGCGGAACCAAATACTACAGAACCGTCGAGAACGAAACGATTATCGATAACGGCGTGGAAACGCCAACAGGCAACGAGCTTGTGCTTTACACCGACGAATACGGCGAAGTTCAATTTGCCGAGGTTGACGGCACTTTCAAATACAAAATCGGCGAATATGACAACTTCGGCAGGACGGACTTCACGGCGCAACAATATCACATCGCGCAAACTTCTGCCGACAATCTGTTGTTGAGCGGTAAATGATTCGTTAAAACTTTTTTCGTTGACACCTTGACGCTTGAATTATAAAATTGCAGGCGGCGAGGTGATTTTTTTATGAAAGTCGGAATTGACATCGGCTCCACGACGATAAAGCTGGTCGTCATGGACGAGGAACGGCTTATCTTTAAAAATTATGCGCGGCACTTTTCTGAAATCGGCTCCGCGCTTACGAATTCTTTAACGTCGCTGAAAAATATCATCGGCGAAAAAACTTTTAAAATCGCGTTGGCAGGCTCGGCAGGCATGGGCATTGCAAAAAAAATTTCGTTGCCCTTCGTGCAAGAGGTCATTGCCTGTCAAACGGCTGTCGAAAAATTTATTCCGCAGACAAATACCGTCGTTGAACTCGGCGGCGAGGACGCAAAGATTATTTATCTCGGCAACGCGCCCGAAGTCCGAATGAACGGCGTCTGCGCGGGCGGTACCGGTTCATTTATCGACCACATGGCAAGCTTGCTGTCGACTGACGCGCCGGGCTTGAATGCTTTGGCGGAAAAGGGCAAGCAAATTTACACGATTGCCTCACGCTGCGGCGTCTTCGCGAAGACAGATATTCAAGCCCTCATGAATGACGGCGCGAAGAAAGCTGACATTGCGTTATCGATTTTCCAAGCGGTCGTCAATCAGACAATCGGCAACCTCGCGCAAGGTCGTCCGATTAAAGGGAACGTTGCCTTTTTGGGCGGCCCTTTGCACTTCCTGCCCGAACTCAAGAAACGTTTCGTCGAGACGCTCGGACTTTCTCAAGAGGAAGTTGTTGAAACTCCCGACGGAAATTTTTTTGTGGCAACGGGTGCGGCTCTAAGTGATGAGGCAAAAGATTTTTCAATCTGTCAGCTTGAAGACTCAATCAGAAAATCTCAAGAGGCGGCTCGTTCCGAAACGCGCAAGGCAGATTTTATTTTGTTCAAAGACGCGGCGGACTTAAAAACTTTTCGTGCTCGTCATGACAAAAATAAAGTCAGGCGCGGCGACTTGCAAACTTATCACGGAAAAATTTTTGTCGGGATTGATGCCGGCTCGACGACAACAAAAATCTGCGCGATTGGCGAGAACAAAGAAATTCTCTACACCGATTACGGCTCGAACGAGGGCGCGCCTCTTAAAATCGTCGTCAAACAAATTCGCAACCTCTACGAAAAAATTCCTCCGACCGCAAAAATTTCGGGCGTGTTCACTACCGGCTACGGCGAGGCGATTGTCAAAGCTGCTCTTCACGCCGACGGCTCCGAAGTCGAAACTTTTGCCCATTTGACTGCCGCGCAGGAATTTTGCCCCGAAGTTTCTTTCGTCTTGGATATCGGCGGGCAGGATATGAAATGTTTCTTCGTCAAGGACGGCACGATTGGAAACATCACGCTCAACGAGGCTTGCAGTGCGGGTTGCGGAAGTTTCATTCAAAATTTCGCGCAAGGTCTCAACATGACGGTCGGCGACTTCGCAAAAAAAGCTTTGACTTCAGAGGCTCCCGTCGACTTGGGCACGCGCTGTACCGTTTTCATGAATTCCAAAGTTAAGCAGGCGCAAAAGGAAGGTGCCTCCGTCAACGACATTTCGGCGGGCATTGCGTTGAGTGTCATTAAAAACGCGCTCTTTAAAGTCATGCAACTCAAGAACGTCGAGGACCTCGGCGAAAATATCGTCGTGCAGGGCGGAACTTTTTACAACGACGCTGTCCTCCGTTCGATTGAGGAAATTCTTCACCGCGAAGTTATTCGCCCGGACATTGCAGGTTTGATGGGTGCGTATGGAGCGGCGATTCTTGCCAAAGAAAATTTTTCGGGCGAGACAAAAATTTTATCTGCCAATGAACTGGAAAATTTTTCTGTCGTCACGAAGTCATATCGTTGCGGGCGTTGCGGCAATAATTGTTTGATAACCATGCAGAAATTTCCTGACGGCGGAAAATATTTCACGGGCAATCGTTGCGAGCGCGGCGTCGGCGGGCAACGTGACGTTGCATCCAATGGTCGCGCTCTAACCGCTCAACAATTTGAAGGTTATGACCGCGCTCATACGCAAGCCATGCGGCTTGCTAGCATTAATAATCCAAAATTAATGTCTAATGCTTTCGCTTACAAATATTGGCGAGTTTTCGATTATCAGCCGTTGGAAAATGCGCCGCGAGGTTCAATCGGCATTCCGAGAGTTTTAAACATTTACGAGGACTATCCTTTTTGGCACACGCTGTTGACGGAGCTGGGTTATCGCGTCGAGCTGTCTTCAAAATCTTCCGCACAAATTTTTTACAAAGGGCTTGAGACCATTCCGAGTGATTCGTTGTGCTATCCCGCCAAGCTTGCTCACGGTCACGTTATGGATTTGATTGAGCGCGGCTTGAAAAAAATTTTTTATCCTTGCGAACCTTACAACTTCGACACGCGGTCGGATAATTTTTACAACTGCCCGATTGTCGCCGGCTATCCCGAAAACATTCGCAACAACATGGACATCCTCAAAGAGCGCGGCGTCAAGTTCATGCAACCTTTCCTGCCCGTTCACGACATGAAGAAATTAAAAAAGCGTCTTGTCGAGGAATTTGCCTCCGAAAATATTTCCGCCAAAGAAATTAATTCTGCTGTCGACAAGGCGGCGGCTGAACTTGAGCATTATCGACAAGACATAAAAAATTTCGGCGACGAGGTTTTGAAACGCCTTGAGCAGACCGGCGAACACGCAATCCTCCTCGTCGGCAGACCGTATCACGTCGACCCGGAAATCAATCACGGTATCGCCGAAATGATTCAGTCTTACAACTTGCCGATTCTTTCCGAAGACTGCGTTTATCATGTCAAAGTTGACGCGCCGAAAATTTCCGTCGTCAATCAGTGGAGCTATCACGCCAGACTTTATCACGCCGCGCAATTCGCCGCACAAAATCCGAACGTCACTTTGATTCAGCTTAGTTCATTCGGTTGCGGGCTTGACGCTTTGACGATTGAGCAGGTCAAAGAAATTTTGGAGGCGCACGGAAAAATTTACACGATGATTAAGCTTGACGAGGTCTCAAATTTGGGCGCGGCAAGAATCAGATTGCGTTCATTGCTCGCCGCGTTGAAGAGAAAAGTTCCCGTCACTTATTCGCCGAAAAAATTTCCCGAACGTCCTCACTTCACAGCCGATTGCAAAAAAACTCACACAATCCTCGCGCCGCAAATGGCTCCGATTCATTTTGAATTGGTTCAAACGGTTTTGCAGAAGTACGGCTACAAAATTTTGATACCCGCTCTGCCCGACAAGGCGGCAATCGATTTGGGCTTGCGCTACGTCAACAACGAGATGTGTTATCCCGCGATTGTCGTCACGGGTCAAATGATTGCGGCGTTGAAGTCGGGCGATTGCGACCCCGATAACACGTCGATAATTTTGTTTCAAACTTGCGGCGGCTGTCGTGCCACGAATTATATTTCTGTCATGCGTCGAGCGTTGAAGTTTGCGGGCTTCGGTCAAGTGCCGGTGTTCGCGTGCTGGGGTTTGCCCGAAGAGACAGACGCCTTTGAACTGGGACGCGATTGCCTCGCGGACGCGATTAAAGCCTCCGTCTACGGCGATTTACTTCAAAACGTTTCCAACCGTATGCGCCCCTACGAACTCAAGCGCGGCGAAACCGATAAACTTTTCGAGGAATGGATGACGCTTGCCAAAGCCGATTTGATTGACGGAAATTATTTGAGCTATCGACGCAACATAAAAGAGATTGTCCGCCAATTCGACGCGATACCGATTGACGAAAATCTTCGCAAGCCCAAAGTCGGTATCGTCGGAGAAATTTTGGTTAAGTATCATCCCGTCGCGAACAACTTTATCGAGCGCGTGCTTGCCGACGAGGGCGCGGAAGTAATTCCTCCCGATTTTGTCGATTTCTTTTTGTATTGTGCTTACGACGCGATTGTCAAGCGGGAACTTTTGGGCGGCACGCGCAAGGAAAAATTTTTCGCCGAGATTTTTATCCAGTTCATAGAATTTTTCCGCCGCCCGATGAAAAATGCCCTGAAGGATTCCAAACACTTCAGAGCACCGCACGACATTAAAGAAACTGCGCGGCTTGCAAGTAAATTTTTGAGCAACGGCAACCTCAACGGCGAGGGCTGGCTTATCTGCGGCGAAATGGTCGCGCTTATCGAAAACGGCGTAAAAAATATCGTCGGCTTGTCTCCCTTCGCGTGCCTGCCGAATCACATAATCCTCAAGGGAACTTTGCACGCGCTTAGAGAAAATTTTGACAATGTAAATGTCGTGGCGATTGATTGTGACGCCGGCTCGTCTGAAGTCAACCAGCTCAATCGAATCAAATTAATGATGACTGTTGCAAAAAAAATTCTGCCCGCGCAGAAAATGATTAGTGGTTAGTGAAAGTTTCGACTTTGAAAACTTTAAAGCCCGTGTCCAAATTCGGATACGCGGCTTTTAATTTGTCGCCGACACGACGAATGCGCTCCTTGCCGATTTCGCAAACGGTCTCGTAGCCGGCGCGGCGTGCTTCGGAATTTTCGGGCGTCGCCTCCGCGATTTGTATCATGATAAATTTTCGTTGCCCGCCGTCAGAGGCGTTGAGTTTCATGACCGCGTGAGCCGTCGTCGCAGAGCCGCTGAAAAAATCCATGACGATTGAATTTTTATCCGTCGCGAATTTCAAAATGTATTCAATCAAAGTCACGGGCTTTGGCGAAACAAAAATCTTCCGCCCGAAAATTTTCAAAAGCTCTTTGGTGGCGTCGCTGTTGCTGCCCTGCTTATCAAACCAAGCGGTCGGCTTGCTCGTCAAATTTCTTTCGGCGGCGAAAACTTTTTGAACGGGTTTTGAAGTTCCGCGCTTGCCGAAAATAATTCGACCGTCGGCAATTCTGCGCAAAACTTCAGCCTCATTGAAAACCCAATAGCGTCCCGGCGGCGGGAAAAATTTTTCGCCGGTCTTCGGATTGACAATCGCGAAGTAAGGTCCCTTGTGACTTGCCGTCAAACTCATCGTCGTCCATGCGCCGCGAGGGTCGTTGTCGGGATTGGAATATTTTTTTTTCAAAGTCTCCTCCGATTGCGGCAGGGCGAACGGCTTCAAAAAATTTATGTCCTTGCAATAGACGACAATAAAATCGTGAACGGGCGGAATAAATCCCATGTTGTTGCCGTGAACTTTCCGCTTCCAAATGATGTTGGCAATGAAATTTTTTTCGCCGAAGACCTCGTCGCAAATTTTTCGGAGGTTCGCCTGTTCGCGGTCGTCGATTGAAATAAAAATCGCGCCGTCGTCCGTGAGAAAATTTTTCGCAACAAGGAGCCTCGAATAAATCATCGCGCACCAATCGGAATGCGTGAAGTCGTTGCGATAAATGAAATCGCCTTTCGTGTTGTACGGCGGATCAATGTAAATGCATTTGACTTTGCCGCGATAACTTTCCTGCAAAAGTTTCAGCGCGTCGAGGTTGTCGCCTTCAATGTAAAGATTTTCCGTCGTGTCGAAGTCGCGGCTTTGATTGATAATCGGTTGAAGCGTCGCTTGAATTTTTTTTTGAGCCTCAAGGGCGGCGCGTTTCTTCCCGACGAAATTAAATTCGTAAGACTCGCTCATTTTCGCGGAGTGATTGCCAAAACCCGCGCAGGCAAACCCGTCGCGCCTTTGATGTTCGGCCAAGCAACAAAGACAATCGCGCCGGCGGGAGCCACCTTGTCAAGATTCGTCATGACTTCGACTTGAACTTTTCCTTTCGAGAGCAGATAACGTTCGCAAGCCAAATCGCCTGCCGCAGCTGCCTCTGCCGAAGCGTCGGTGTCAAGTGTTTCGTGACCGTTGGCGGCGGCGTTCCGAATTTCGTAAATGTATTTGAGCGCGTCGAGAGACCAGCCGGGAAAATTTTCGCTGCCGTCTTCGGCGATACCCGAAATTTTATTCATGTCGGGCCAATGACGAGCCCGGCCGCTGTAAAGCGCAACAAACGCGCCGTCGGGAATCGCACCGTAAATTTTTTCGTAAGCCTTGATGTCTTCAGCCGTCGCCGCGTAGTGAACATCGTCTTTAACCTTCGCCGAAATGTCAATGACGCAAAGAGGATAAATCATGTTGTTCACGCCGTAAGCCTCGCTGCTCGGAGCGTCTTTGATGAAGTGCGCGGGGAAGTCGATATGCGTGCCGAATTGTCCGGGAAATTTGAACGTTTGAATCAGACATTCAAGCATCGGGTTGCCCCAATCGAAGCACGTCTTGCAAAGTTCAACGGAGCCTTCGGGAATGCCCGACCAATAAGGGCTGTCGTTGTCGAGAGGATGTGTCAAGTCAATCAAATCGTAATTCGTCTGCAACTCTTTGCAAAAATTCCACAGCTTGTAAGTCACTAAGCTCACTCCTCAAAAAATTTTTGTAAGATATTTTACCTGCCGCCGCCGCTCGTGTCAAAAAAGTTTTAATCGGCTATGCAGCGGAAAATTTTTCTGCTATCATGAAAAAAATTTTGACGAGGCGATTAGATGAGACAACAGAAATATCTTTCAATCTCGGCAATGATTGCGTATTTGGCATATATCGGAATGTTCGTGCCGCTGTCAACAGATTTGTATTTGCCCGCGCTGCCGGAGATGGGAAATTATTTTTCGGCGAGCGAGTTTCTTGTCGGCTTGACGCTGACAATATTTTTTTTCGTCTTCGCGGTGAGCATGATTTTATTCGGACCTTTGGCTGACCAATTCGGGCGACGACCGATTTTAATTTTCGGCGCGGCGATTTATACGGCGGCTTCCTTTGCCTGCGCGGTCTCGGCGGATATTTATTTTTTGTTGGCGGGAAGATTTTTTCAAGCGGTCGGTTCGGGCGCGATAATCACGGTCGGAACGACTTTGATAAAAGATTGTTTTCGCGGGCAAGTCATGAGAAAAATTTTGGCAATCACTCAAGCGTTGGGAGTTATCGCGCCGATGGTCGCGCCGCTCGTCGGAGGAGTGCTTTTGACGTTCACCGATTGGCGCGGCTCATTCTACTTGCTGACAATTTTGGGCGCGATAAATTTATTCGTGGCGTTTTTGTTTTGCGAGACGTTGCCCGCTCACAAACGCCGGCACGGAGGAATTTTCAATTCGCTGACATTGCTCGTCGAAGTCGGGCGGAAAAAATATTTCATGTCGTCGCTGATAATGTTTTCGATTTTGTCCGCGCCTTACATGGCTTACCTAAGTGCGTCGAGTTTTATCTACGTGGAATTTTTCGACTTGACCGCGCAGGAGTACAGCTACTTTTTCGCAGTGAACTCGGCGGCGTCAATCGCGGGACCGATTTTATATCTCAAGCTGAAAAATTTTTTGTCGAACGTGCACCTGCTGCAACTGAACTTCTTCGCGGCAATGACGAGCGGCATTTTGGTTTTAACCTTGGGACAAACGGCGGCGATAATGTTTTTGTTGACGTTCCTGCCTTTCACGGCGATAGGCGCGCTGATTCGCCCGTTCGCAATGGAAATCCTCCTCAACGAAGCCAAAGACAACATCGGAACCGCTTCATCGATAATAAATTTTGTCCCTACACTCTTCGGCTCTCTCGGCATGATGTTGGGAACTTTGCCTTGGGGAAATTTTGTCGTCGGGCTCGGAATAATCATCACGACTTCAACAACTCTTTCAATCACGCTGTGGCTTTTGATTAAGCGCGGGAATTTCGGCGCGGCTCGTTTGGAGGCAAGTGACTTGACATAAAGCCAAAGCGACAATTAAAATAAATCACCTCACAAGAAAGGAGTTTGACTATGGGAATCCTCGACAAGGTTAAAGAAAAAGTGAAAAGCATTCTGCCCAAACGCAAGGAGCCCGAATTGAAAAACAACGTCCCTAAGGAGAAAGAACATATCCGCAACACCTTCGGCGAATATTGCAACGCCAATCACGGCACCGAAGGCGGCAAGCTCTGCGCCAAATGCACCGCCGTCCTGTCCACCGTCTTGATAAAAATTTCTCGTTGCCCCTACGGTATCGGCAAGCCCATCTGTGAACAATGCGAAACGCCCTGTTTTGGCGAACGCTTTACCAACGAATTCAACACGATTATGAAGGGCGGACAAAAGAAAATGCTTTTGAGCCACCCGATTATGACTGTCAAGCACAAAATCGCGGGGCTCGGCGCGGAATACGCCAAAATGCAACGCGACAAAAAATCAACCGAAAAGCAGAAGGAAGATGCCGCCAAAATCAAAAACAAATTCGCCAACGCCACACGTTCCCCAAAAAAATCCAAGTCAAAGAAGCGCAAGAAAAAATAACAACGGTAATATAGGAGCCGTCATGGATGACGGCTCC
>CAMVAG010000056.1 GCA_947165405.1 uncultured Selenomonadales bacterium | reverse complement strand
TATTCTTGCATAGCGCGTTTGGATTCGAACGGCAACCCCGAAGTGATTCGCAACAACGAGGACGATTCAAACACCGTTGCAAGCGTCGTCTTCTTTGAAAATGAAACCAATGTTGTCGTCGGGCAGGCGGCTAAGGAAAATGTTGAGACTGACGGCGAACGCGTCGTTCAATTCGTCAAGCGCGAGATAGGCAAGCTTCCCGTGCGCACTTACGAATTTGACGGCAAGACTTACACGCCCGTTGAAATCAGCGCGTTGATTTTGACACGGCTTAAAAATTTGGTCGAGGCTCAAGGCGGAAAGATTGAGGACGCGGTTATCACGGTGCCGGCTTATTTCGGACTGGAGGAACGTGCTGCCACAAAGCAGGCGGGCGAACTTGCCGGGCTGAACGTCTTGAGTTTGATTAACGAACCGACTGCGGCTGCTTTGAGCTATTGCGCCCGTCAATTTCAAGAGGACAGGACGATTTTGGTTTACGACTTGGGCGGCGGCACTTTCGACGTGACGATTATAAAAATGTCGATGGCGCAAAACGATTCGGGACGCGACGTTCAGAAAATCACGGTGCTTGCTACCGGCGGCGACGATAAACTCGGCGGCAAAGATTGGGACGAAAAACTTTTCAATCACATCCTCCACGCCTGCTGCGATGACAACGGCTTGATGCCCGAAGAAATCAGCGCGGAAACTCGGCAAGATATTTTCAGCAAAGTCGAAGAGGCAAAACGCAAATTGAGCAAGAAACAATCCGCCAAGCTTCGTATCGACGTGAACGGCTCGCGCACCGAAATTGTTATCAAGCGTTCTGACTTTGAGCAAATGACTTCCGACCTCGTGGCAAAGACGATGAATTTTGTTGACGCCACTTTGGAACAAGTTCCCGACGCCGCGATTGATACCGTCTTGCTTGTCGGCGGCTCGACTTACATGCCGATGATAATCAATGCGGTTGAGTCGAAATTTCCCGGCAAAGTTCAACAGCACGACCCCGACCAAGCCGTTGCAAAAGGCGCGGCGATTTACGCAAGCATGTTGGTTGAGGAAGTCGACAACCCTTCCGCGCAAGGCAATGAAACTTCCGGCGACGAAACTCCACATGCCGAACAGCTCACAAGCAAATTTACCGTCGAAGACCAAACGCCGCGCTCGTTCGGACCGGGCGTCGTCGATATGAACGGCGGCAAGCAAACTTACGTTTTGGAAAACTTTATAAAAATTGGCGAGAAGATGCCCGCCGTGTTCACGAAGACTTATTATCCGCTTGAAGACAATCAGGAACTTGTTCGCCTGCGTGCCTTTGAAAATCGTTCGACCGACGATACGTTGATTCCCTGCGTCGACGAGGACGGCAATCCTCAAGCGACCGACCCCGCGCACAATGTCAAACTTTTGGGCGAGCTTGTCGTCAATCTTCCGCCGAACACGAGCCGCGACACTCCGATTAAAGTCACGTTCAAAGTCGACGCTTCGGGCGTGCACGTCGAGGCAGTCAACACCAAGACCAATGAGGTTTTTGAAACTTTCCTGCGCACCGAATCCGAAATTGACGTTGAGCGCAGTGCCGTTCATCAGTTGCGCATTTCCTCCGATTGAAAATGTACGGCTTATCGAACAGGCATTTAAAGTCGCTGCTTAAAATTTTATTCGCCCGCAAAGACGGTTTGGCTCTGGTAAAAATTTTCGGCTCACGAGCACGCGGCGATTATAAAAGAACTTCCGACGTGGACTTGGCAATAAAATTTTCCCGCCCGATTCACGCACAACTTGCGGCGGACTTCGACAAAGAAAATTTTCCTTACACGGCAGACATAATAAATTTGGACACGGCAGGCGAAAATCTGTTGAGAAATATTTCTCGCGAAGGCAAATTACTTTTCGCCGCAGACAAGGACGGTGCTTTGATGACGCTTGAACAAATTAAACTTAAGCACGAAGATTTTTCTCGCGCCGTGTCAAAACTTCATGCGGCTCTTGAAAAGGACATCGCGGCGGACGAACTTTATCTTGACGGTTTGATTCAACGCTTTGAATTTTGTTTTGAGTTGGCGTGGAAACTCATGAAGGCTTTTTTGGATTACGAGGGAATTGAAGTCAACAGCCCGCGCAGTGCGATAAGAAAGGCCTTTCAAACGGAGTTGATTGTCGACGCCGAAGCTTGGCTTGACATGTTGGAGAAACGAAATCTTTCAAGCCACACTTACGACGAGGAAACCGCCAACGAAATTTACAATCATGTGGCGCGAAAATATATTTTCTTGCTGGACGACTTCGCGGCGACCGTGACCGAAAAAATTTCCGATTGATTTTGAGGAGGATTGAGTTTGGCTAAACGAAATATTTTTGAAATGCTCGGCTTGGAATTCGACCCTCCCGACAACGTGAAAAAAATTCGAGCCGCTTATGAAAATTGGAAGAAACGACTGACTGCCGAGCAAAATACGACGATTGACCCGCAACGCGTTGCCGAGATTCGCGAAGAATTGCAACTGGCAGATTACATTGCGTTGACGATTGACAATCCGCGTTTCAGGCAGCGGGAGGCGGAATCGCTCAAGCAACAGCGCACGGAAGAATTGCGACTTTATATCGAGATACAGCGCGGCGAAACTCAAGGGACTTTGCAAGTCAATCAATCGCAAATTCGGCAGGTGCGTGACAAGTTGCGATTAAGCCCGGCGACAATCGAGGCGACTTACAAAGAGCAGGGCTTTGAGATAAAACCGGCAAAGACCGCGCAGAAAATTTTGGCGACGCTCAACAGTTTTTTCATGTCCGATTCGATAATGGAGGAGCTGCGCAGAAATTTCGAGACGTTTCGACAAGTGCCCGACGAAAAAAATTTCCCGTGGTCGGCGAACGTTCACGACCTCTACGAATTGGCTTTCTTCATCGAAAATCAAATTGAACCTTCGCCGGAATTTTATCGCCGCCGTTCGACGGAGGACTTGCGAGAAATTTTTCGTGAGGAGGCAAAAAAATATTCCGCGCCGATTGCTCAATGGCAGGCGATTAAAACTTTGCTCAATATCGCGCAGAGTCAAGTCTTCAACACGAACGACAGCCGCTTCAAATACGACCACTCGTTGAAGATTGAGACGCTTGCAGATTTTTTCGCGAAGATAAAAGCCGCGCCCGACCTCTTCAAGCGCGACAACTATTTTGCCGACAACTGCATAAATCACATTCGGCGCGCCTTCCCGAATTTTTTGGATTACGAATTGAGTGCCGCGCTTTACAACAAGGCGGCGGGCTTGCTGAAAAATCCTTACGAGGCGACCGACGACGACGGCGAAAATTTTTTTTGGGTGACGTGTGCAAACTGCGGAGCCTTTGAAAAATTTCGGACGCGTGAGGAAGGCGAGCGTGCCCGTTGTAAAATTTGCGGCGATAATTTTTTCGTCGAGTGTCCAAAGTGCGGAAAGAAACTTCCCGCGCTTGCCGAACGCTGCACCGCCTGCAACTTTTCAATCAGTGAGCTCAAACGATTTTCAAATTACATTGCCGAAGCCAATTCGATGCTCAACCTCGTCGAACAAGCCCGCAATGCCGATGAGGATGTTCACCTCGTCATGGCGGAGATTATAAAAATTCTTGCCAAAGCCAGACTGCTAAAGCCCGAATCAAACGACTTGAAAAAAATCGAGTGGCGCATTAACAAGATTGCCAACGAACTCAAGAAGCGCGAACTGTTTGCTTGGGCAGAAAAAAAATTGCCGAGCCTCTCTATCGCGCCCGACAAAGCCGTCAGTGATTGCATTGAAATTTTGCGCAAGATTAAAGACTACAAGCCCGCGCAGGACAGATTGAAACTTATTCCGCCAAAAGCCCCGCCGGTGATTGTCGCCGCGCTCAAAGAAAATTATTCGCCCGTCAACAACTCAAGTATCGGAAAAATTTCCGTCAAGGCGAAGTCCTCAAGCCTCGCCGAAACCAATACGAATTTGATTTGCAACGTCTCTTGGCAAGCACCCGCCGACTTGGGTTTGACTTACACGCTGATAAAAAAGATTAACGGCGTGCCGCAAACTTATCGCGACGGAGAAATTTTGATTGAGAACACCGACAAGCTCGAATTCATTGACACCGACGTCAAGCCCGGCGTGCTTTACGGCTACGCGATTTTTTCGACGCGGTTGGAAGCTGTTTCCTCGCCGAAGACAACGACCGCCGTCCACTACAGCGACCTCGACGAAAAAAAATTAATCGCCAAGACCGAAGACGGCTCGTGCAAATTTATTTGGCGATTGCCTTCGGAAAATTGTTTGGGCATAAGGATTTTGCGTTCGGACAGCGCGGGCAAGAGCGTCGTCGTTGCCGATTGTGTTCAATCGCCCTTCGTCGACAACACCGTCAAGAATCGCAAGCAATATCAATATCGTTTGCAATGCGTCTACCACGCCGCCGAAGACGCCCTCAACAACAGCGAAAAATTTTTTTCACGCCAAAGCCACGACGAAAATTTGAGCGGCGTCTGGAAGATTGACAGGACTTATAAATACAGCAGCGGCTTGACGGTTACCTTGACGCCCGAAAAGCCTCCGAAGCCCGTTGAAAATTTGATTTGCACCGTGAAGGGCGGACGAGTTTTTTTCAAGTGGAAATCGACGGGCGACTTTGACATTTGGTTTAAGGAAGTCATCAAGGAACCTGCCAAGCTTGACAAAAAAATTTTCGCGACGGCTGACATCGACGAGCTTTTGGGCAGCGGCGTCGTTTACAAAAAAGCGGAGAGTATCAACGAAGCTTGTGACTTTCCTTTAAGCAACGATAATGTTAAAATTGCAGTCGTGAGCGCGACGCGTGAGGCGGCTCTTGTAAATGAAATTGTGACTTGCGCGAACGTCGACCCCTGCGAAATTGATTCCGTCAAAACGCAAATTGATGCGGGAGGCTTGCGGCTTGTCTTGAAGAGCATTCCCGAAAATCTTTATCTGATTCACTACAAGATAAACACGAGCGACGCCGACGAACTTTACGCGACGATTGAGATGGCCAAAGCGCGGCAGATGAATCGAATTTACGCGACGAAATACGCACAAGACACTTTCATTTCGCAGACGCATTTGCCGCCGAAGGAAATTTATATCACGGTCATCGGCGAATACAAATTCAGCGACGGGACAGCCGCTTGGTGCGCGCCGAGCACTTTGACTTTGGACAACCGCCCGAAGGAAATTATTTCGTATCACTTGGAATGGGGAACGAGCGGGCTTTTCAAAAAGGAAATTCACGCCAAAGATTGCAAGTTGATAATCGAGAGCACCGCCTGCCCCGCGCCGAAGATGTCTTTGGTTTGTCGACGTGACGGGCGCATGAATATCGAGGCGGGTGATTCTGCGACGCGGACGCTGGGAAATATTCGCGCTTATCCGGAAGGCTACACGGGCGGGCGGCTTGAAATCGATTTACCGAACGAGACATGGAAAGATATATCGACGGGCACGGTCGTCAAGCTTATGACTTCCAAAGAGGATGAAAAACGTTTTGAGCTGAAGGCTTCGCGCCCCGACAGCTTAATAGTTCCGAAAAAATAATTCAGTTCAAGGCGGCGGAGGTTTTATAAATGTCAATGTTCAGCAAAGCGGCGGTAATTTGTCCGCACTGCCTGAGGGAACTCAAATTGAGCAACATGAAATTTTTTTGCGTGCCCGACGAAGACAATCGCCACGAGGTAAAACTTTCCTTCGTCGACAAATTTAAAGGACGCCTGCCCGTTTGCAAAAGAAGCTTCTGCAGAAATCACGGCATGACGATTCGCGAGGCAAGTTGCAAAAATTGCGGAGAACCTCTTCCGCCGCAATTCCTCTTCCACGACAAATATTTAAGCTTGTGTGCACTTGGCGTGGCGGGCGCGGGCAAATCAAGTTACATGACGACGCTCCTGCACGAGTTGAGATATTCGGGCTTGCCTTGGATTTTGCAGGCAATGGACGTTGAAACGACACGGCGCGCCCAACTCAACGAGCAATACATTTACGAGGAGCGGCATTGTTTGCGAGGAACGGAATCGGGCACTTCACCCAAGCCGCAACTTTGGACGATTATGGACAATTCGGTCAAGGGCGATAAAGTTCCGACTTACGCGCTGACGATTTACGACGGAGCCGGCGAGGATTGCGAGCACATTGACTACACGCCGCTTGATTCAAAAATCAGTTTGTATCTTTCGGGTTCAAAAATGTTGCTGATAATGTTCGACCCGCTTTTGTTGTCGAGTGTGCGTGCGGAATTGACTCACGAGACTTTGAACGCCTCAATGGCAACCGAACGACAGACCTCCGCGCCCGGCAACATGGTCGGCATGGTTAATTCGCTGGCAAATTACATTCGCCGCAACTGCAACATCCCGCCCGGCAAGAGGATTGACAGACACGCCGCCGTCGTCATTACCAAGCTTGACGCCTTAACCGAAATGCTAAACGGCTTCGGCTCCGACGCGACAATCCTCAAAGAAAGTCCTCACATACATAATCGCGGCTTTGTCGAATCGGACAGCAAGATGGTTGACTTGGAAATTCGCGATTGGCTCACGCGGCAAGGAGAGACTGCTTTTCTCGGCGCGATTGATGCCAACTTCAAAGAGGTCAGAGTTTTCGGCGTGTCAAGTTTCGGAAGACCGCCCGACATAAGAAAACGCCTCGCCCGAATTCGTCCGCACAGAGTCCTTGATCCGCTCATGTGGCTTTTGGCAGGCGAAGGCATTATTCCAATTAGGAATTAGGAATTAGGAATTGGGAATTGAAATCCTAACAGCTAACAGCTAAAAAGAGGTGATTCACTTGAAAAAATTTTTTGTCGCGCTGCTTGCAGTGATTTTGTTTTCGACGCTTGCTTCCGCCGAGGCAACTCCCGTCCGTATCGCTCGCCTGCCGATAATTTTTCAGAGCACGGTGCCTGACGAAGAGACTTGCGCCGAACTTGAAACAAAAATCGTTCGCGCCGTTCACATTCCGCTCAACGGAACTTTACAACTTGCCGACTACCTGCCGCCGGAAGATTCCGCTCAAGTTTTAAACGACCTTTGGCAAGAAATGCGTTCGCAAAATAAAAAGGCGAAGCTCCAAGACGCAATGCGCCCGCTCGCCCAAAAAATCGACGCAGATATTATCGTTTGTCCCGTCCTCAAGGATTACAGCCAAGTTGTCATGTCCGCCGCTTGGAACGATACGATTTTGTACAGTTACGTTTGCGTTGAGCTGATTGTCTTCGACCGCCGCGACGATACCTTGACCGACAAGAAAGCCGCGCAGTCATATAACGACAGCTATCACCCGCACGGCACGGCATCTCAACTTTCCAAAATTTGTTTCGACAGAGTTATCGACGACTCAAAGCTCCGCCAACTGATTCACGACATCAGAAATTAATCTTCTGCGTCTTCGTCAAGTGTTTCAAGCAAAAAGCTCACGGGGCGGAAGCCGTCGTTGCAGGAAAGCATCGCCGACTTCGGATTTTTCATCCAGCCGCCGTAAAAATTTTCCGCGCCGTGTGAAAGAGCCATCACGAACGGCGACAACGTCTCCCAAGCACTCAAACAAAAACCTTCGGGGCGTTCCCAACCGTTCGCGATAAAAATTTTTCCTTCCCCCATGTCGCAGGCGTTTTCAATCGGATTTTCGTAGCGGGCAATCAAATCTTCGTAGCGCGCCTTCCGAATCACGGTGATTTTAATTTTCTTCACGTCAAGCCCTCCTTAACCAAAAACAGCCGACCTTTTGAGCCGACTATTTTTTTTCTATTTTTTTACCGTCAAGTTTTCTTTGGCGACACTCGTTTGAGCTGTCCCTCTTGAAGGTTCTATATGATTCGCCATATTGCGGCTGACTTGCTTTCTACATTTTATATTTCGGAATTTTATTCCCGTTTCTTTAGTCAAATATAAATCGCAAATTAAAATCCCGTTAAAAATTATTTGGAAATACCGTGCGTAAGATTGAAAAATTTTTTTCTTGGAAAGCCGGTTGACCTTCGGGCTTTAAAAAAAAATTTTTTGTGATATACTCTTCGCAAACACATTTGAGAGGGGTAATTTTTTTTTGAGTAATGATAATCCTTCGAAGCCGAAACGCTCCTTGCGAAACATTTTCCGATTTATAAAATTTGTCGTCGCAATGGTTTTGACTTTTTTTATTTCGTTCGCCGTGACTTTGTACATGAAGAGCGACGAACCCGCCGATTATTTTGAAATCTTCGCCGACAAAATTTTTGAAGAAAAGGAAATTAAATCGCGAGGAGTTCCCGAAATAAAAACTCTCTTCGACGAACGCAACAATCAACCGTTCGACCCCGGCAAATACGACGCCGATAAAAAAATTTCTGTTGCCGACACGCCTGAACCTCAAGCCGTGCGGCAAGAAGAAGAACCGGGCTTTTTGGCGACGCTCGACCGAATGACTTCAATCAAGCCCGCCGTCGATGAGAGGATACAAACCATTCCGAATTACGTCTTGCTGAATCAAATGCCTGCCCTCTTGCTTCAAGCGGTTGTTTCCGTCGAGGACACGCGCTTTTACAATCACAAGGGCTTTGACTTTATCGGCATTGCCCGCGCAATTCTCGTGAACGTCGAGGCGGGCGAAATTCAAGAAGGAGCTTCGACGATTACTCAACAAACCGTCAAAAATCTTTTCCTCACCAATGACCAAACTTTTACGCGCAAGGCGGAGGAATTAATCTTGTCGATGAATATGGAAAAGGATTTCAACAAGGACAAGATACTTGAGATTTATCTGAACGTGATTTATTTCGGCTCGAATTTCTACGGGATTTACGACGCCTCTCAAGGATACTTCGGCAAGGAACCCGCCGACCTCACGATAGCCGAATGCGCAATGCTCGCCGGGCTTCCGAACGCGCCGAGCCTCTATTCGCCCTACGTCGACTTCCGCCTCGCCAAAAAAAGACAGCTCGTCGTTATTGACGCAATGGAAAAAATGGGTATCATAAATAAGACCGAAGCCGAAAATGCGCGTATCGAAGAAATAGTTCTGGTTCATTGAAAAATTTTAAGGAGGGATATTAAATGAGAATCGCTCAAATTACTTTGACGGGATATTTTAATTACGGAAATATGTTGCAGAAATATGCACTTCATAATACCTTAAAAAGATTCACAGAATTTACGGAGGTTCTTTGGTTTGACACGCCGAGACTTTTTTCGGAAACAATCAAAGAACGTCATGCACAATGTGAATTGAAATCAACACGCAAAGAAGACCGTGAATACATGGAGGCTTTTTATCGCCGTGAAGCAATTCGTCAATCGAAGTTCAGAGATTTTGAAAATCTTCATGTGAAGACGCGCTTTGATTTCCCGTATTTCGAAGATATTGCCGACGAATACGATTTTTTGTTATCGGCTCGGATCAAGTTTGGAATCCGAGATGGAATCCGTCATATATCTTTTTCAAGTTTGTGCCGCGTGAAAAGAAAATTTCTTACGCTGCCAGTATCGCCAATCCCACAATCCCCGACGAGAAAAAAGAACTTTTTCGGAGCGGCATTTCCGATTTTAATCACATTTCCGTGCGCGAAGAAGAATCATTAAAGTTGATTAAAGAGCTCACGGGACGAACGGCGACTATCTTGACCGACCCCGTGCTTTTGTTGAATAAGGAAGATTGGCTGGCGGTTTCTCAAAAGCCGACGTGGTTCAATGAAAAATATCGGCGAGGTTTTATCCTCACTTATTATCTGCGAAGATTGCCGCCGCCGGAAGTAAAAACTCTTTCCAAAGAACTTGACTTGCCCGTTATAAATTTGCTTGACACGGAAAACGTCAATCACTTCACTGTCGGCCCTGCAGAATTTATTTGGTTATTCACTCATGCGTCGTTGATTTTTACGAATTCGTTTCACGGCGTGGCGTTTTCGATTTTGTTCAAGAAGCCGTTTGTCAATCGCGAAATTGCCAACGATAATTCGGGAATTTTAATGTCCGGCCGAATGATAAGTATGCTTGCTCTTTTCGGCTTGGAAGACAGACGCCCGCCCGAAGGAAAAATTTTCACTGCTCAAGAGGCAATGACGATTGACTTTACACGCCGCGATGAAGTTTTGCCTCTCGAACGCGTGAAAGCTTTCAAGTTTTTATCCAATGCACTGTGGAAATAAATTTTGGGAGGTAATGAATTATGAAGATTGAAGAAATGATTGCCTCCAATCGTGCCGATTGCAGCGGTTGCGAGGCGTGTGCAAATATTTGCCCGAAAAATGCCATAAGCATGATTCGCGACGCCGAAGGTTTTGCCTATCCGAAGATTGACCCCGCTCTTTGCATTCAATGCGGCAAATGCGACGCGACTTGTCCCGCGCTGAACTTTATAAAAAAGACGGCCGAGGAACTGCCTCCGACTTTCGCAGCAATTTACAATAACAAAAAAATTCTTCGTCACAGCTCTTCGGGCGGAATCTTTTCGGCGTTGAGTGAAATTGTTTTAAAAAACGGCGGAGTCGTTTTCGGCGCGGGCTTCGATAAAGATTGGCGCGTCTTCCACACTTCGGCACGCAACGAGGACGAATTGGAAAATTTGCGCGGCAGCAAATACGTTCAAAGCCGAATCGGCGATGTTTATCGTCAAGTCAAAGAAGCCCTCAAGTCGACGAGCGTTTTGTTCAGCGGCGTGCCCTGCCAATGCGCCGGCTTGAAACATTTTCTCGGCAAGGACTACGATAATCTTTTGACCGTCGAAATAATTTGTCATGCAGTGGGCTCGCCTGCTCTTTGGGAAAATTACATAGATGAAATAGGATACTCACACGAAATTTCTA
>CAMVAG010000055.1 GCA_947165405.1 uncultured Selenomonadales bacterium | reverse complement strand
GTTGTCGCCGACGTTCAATCTGCTTTGTTGCTGAATCAAGAAAAATCCTCCTTTCCACTAATCACTAACAGCTAACAGCTTACTTGGCTTTTTCGACGATTTGAACGAGCCGCCAACGTTTTTCTTTGGAAAGGGGGCGCGTCTCCATGATTGAAACTCTATCGCCGACTTTAGCCTCGTTGTTTTCGTCGTGTGCTTTGAACTTGACGGTGCGCTTGACGGATTTTTTGTAGAGCTTGTGTTGAATGAGCTCTTCAATCGCGACGACAATCGTCTTGTCCATTTTGTCGCTTACGACCTTGCCGACACGAACCTTGCGCTCGTTGCGTTTAATTTCTTCGCTCACGTTATCGCCTCCTACTGTCTGATTTTGAGTTCGGCTTCGCGCTGAATGGTTTTGATTTGCGCGATTGAGCGTTTGACTTCGCGAATACGCATGGGATTTTCAAGCTGACCGGTTGCGTGTTGAAAGCGGAGGTTAAAAAGTTCTTCCTTGAGCGATTGAAGTTTTGCCGATTGTTCGGAAGCGGACATGTCGCGAATTTCATTAACCTTCATGAGCTTCACCGCCTTCTTTGGTTTCAGCTTGAGTTGCCTCGGCTGCGTGTTCCTGTTCATAAGCCGCGTGAGCCGCCTTCTTTGCGTCGGCGAGGGTTTCATTCACGACGGGAACATACACATCGCCTTGATGATCGCTGACGATAAATTTTGTTTTAATCGGGAGCTTGTGACCGGCAAGACGCATTGCCTCTGCGGCGATTTCTTTCGGGACGCCTGCCATTTCAAACAAGACGCGACCGGGCTTGACGACTGCAACCCAATATTCGGGCGAGCCTTTGCCTGAACCCATACGAGTTTCGGCGGGCTTGGCAGTGACGGGTTTGTCGGGGAAAATTTTTATCCAGACTTGACCGCCGCGGCGAATGTAACGAGTCATTGCAATACGCGCTGCCTCAATTTGACGATTGGTTATCCACGCCGGCTCCAATGCCACGAGACCGTATTGACCGTGAGCGATTGTGTTGCCGCGATTGGCTTTACCTTTCATGCGACCGCGAAATTGTTTGCGGTATTTTGTTCTCTTCGGAATTAACATTAAGCGTCACTCCCTTCGGCTTGACGGACGCCCTTGTCCTTTTTGTCGGGGAGAATTTCGCCTTTGAAAATCCAAACTTTGATGCCGATTCGCCCGTAAGTCGTGTTGGCTTCCGCGAAACCGTAATCGATGTCTGCGCGGAGCGTGTGCAGAGGAATTGAGCCTTCGCGATAGGATTCACTGCGAGCAATTTCCGCGCCGCCGAGACGACCGCTGCAGGCGATTTTGATTCCCTTTGCACCAAGACGCATTGTTCTGCCGACGGATTGTTTCATTGCACGGCGGAAAGCGATACGGCGTTCCAACTGCGAGGCAATGTTTTCGGCGACGAGCAGAGCGTCCAAATCGGGCTGACGAATCTCCATGATGTTAATATCGACGCGTTTGTCGGTGAGCTTCTTGAGTTTGTTTTTGATGTCCTCAATGCCTGCGCCGCCGCGACCGATAACCATGCCGGGCTTTGCAGTATGAATCGTGAGCTTGAGGCGTTTTTCGGAGCGTTCAATCTCAATGCGCGAGACGCCCGCCGACGCCAGTTGCTTATCGGTTTTTATGGCCTTACGAATTTTTATATCTTCGTGAAGATTTGTTGCGAAGTCTTTATCGGCGTACCACTTCGCGTCCCACGTCTTGACTATGCCGAGCCGTATTCCGTGCGGATGTACCTTCTGACCCAAACCGTTTCCCTCCTTCGTGAATTATTCTTTGCTTTCGTCTTCTTTTTCGCTGACGACAACCGTGATATGCGAGGTGTGTTTCAAAATGCTGAACGCCTGACCACGCGAGCGCGGGTGATACCTCTTGATTGTCGGTCCTTGATCTACGAAACAAGTCGAGACGAAAAGTTTATCGGTGTCCATGTCGAAATTGTTTTCGGCGTTTGCGACGGCGGACTTAAGAACTTTTTGAATGAGCGTTGCACCGCGTTTGGGCGTGAACTTCAAAATCGCGAAGGCGTCCGCAATATCTTTGCCGCGAATCAAATCCATGACGATACGAACTTTGCGCGGCGCAATTCTCACATACTTGGCGATTGCTTTGGCTTCTTTGACTTCTGCCACGTGAGCCCCTCCTTCCTGCGAAGTTTTAAAAAATTATTTCAAAGACATTTTGCGTTCTTCGCCCGCGTGACCTTTGAAAGTGCGAGTCGGAGCGAATTCGCCGAGCTTGTGCCCGACCATATCTTCCGTAATGTAAACCGGAACATGCTTGCGACCGTCGTGAACGGCGATTGTGTGACCGACGAACGCAGGAAGAATCGTTGAGCTGCGCGACCATGTGCGGATAACTTTCTTGTCATTGGCGTTGTTGAGAGCCTCGACTTTCGCCAAAAGTTTTTCCTGCACAAACGGTCCTTTCTTAACAGACCTTGACAAAATTTTTTCCTCCCTTCGCCGAGATTACTTGCGACGACGAACGATAAGCTTATCGGAAGCTTTCTTCTTACGGGTTTTCGCGCCCATAGCACATTTGCCCCATTTGGTGACGGGGTGCTTGCGACCGACGGGCGAACGACCTTCACCGCCGCCGTGCGGATGGTCTACAGGGTTCATTGCAACGCCGCGATTTTCGGGTCTCTTGCCGAGCCAGCGATTGCGTCCGGCTTTACCGATTGTAATATTTTCGTGGTCGAGGTTGCCGACTTGCCCGATTGTTGCGCGGCAGTTGATGTGAAGTTTGCGAACTTCGCCCGAAGGCATACGAATCGTTGCGTAAATTCCCTCTTTAGCCATGAGTTGAGCCGCTGCGCCCGCGCTGCGAACGAGTTGCCCGCCCTTGCCGATTTTCATTTCGATATTGTGAATCAGCGTGCCGACAGGAATATTTTTCAACGGAAGAGCGTTGCCGGTTTTGATGTCTGCTTCGGCTCCCGATTCGACTTTGTCTCCGACTTTTAAACCGTTCGGCGCGATAATGTAACGTTTCTCACCGTCTGCGTAATTGAGCAGGGCGATACGTGCGCTGCGGTTGGGGTCGTATTCGATAGTGGCGACTGTTGCCGGGATACCGTCCTTGTTGCGTTTGAAATCGATTATGCGATAACGACGTTTATGTCCGCCGCCTTGATGACGAACCGTCAAACGTCCCTGCTGATTTCTGCCGCCGTGTTTTTTCAGCGGAGCAAGCAGTGATTTTTCGGGCTTATCGGTCGTGATTTCCTCGAAAGTCGAAACCGTCATATGGCGGCGTCCGGGAGTATACGGCTTGAAAGATTTAATTCCCACTTACGTTTTACCTCCTTTTCTTTTAATGCGTAATGCGTAATGCGAAATGCGTAATGATTTGAATTTTAATTGCGCATTGCGCATTGCTAATTACGCATTGCTTTTCAAGGTGCAAAGAGTTCGATTGTTTCGCCTGCCGCGAGCTTGACGATAGCTTTTTTGTAGCTTGCCGTCTTGCCGACCGTGCGCCCGCGACGTTTGGTCTTGCCCTTGACGTTAATCGTGTTGACTGCCTCGACCGTGACTTTGAAAATTTCTTCGACGGCGTCGGCGATTTGAATTTTATTTGCGCGCTTGTCGACGACGAACACGAACTTGCCTTCCTGCATGAGGTCGGTTGAGTGTTCGCTGAGCAACGGGCGAATCAAAATGTCTCTGGCTTCCATTAAGCGTACACCTCCTCAATTTTCGCGACCGCGTCTTTCGTGAGGAAGAGTTTATCGCTGTTGAGAATGTCATAGACGTTGAGTTGAAGCGCGGCGATTGCCTTGGCGTTTTGCAAGTTGTTCGAGGAGCGCGTTACGTTTTCGATAAGTTCGCGGGTAATGAACAACGACTTGCAACCGTCGACGCCGAAAGTTTTTTGGAACTCAACAAATTTTTTCGTCTTGGGTTCGTCGAAGTTCAGCTCGTCGAGAACAATCAAGTTGCCTTCGTTGACTTTGTCGGTGAGGACGCATTTCAAGGCGAGGCGACGTTGCTTGCGAGGCATGGTGAAAGAATAATCGCGAGGGTGCGGTCCGAAGATTGTACCGCCGCCGCGCCAAAGAGGACTTCTGCGGGAACCTGCGCGAGCTCTGCCGGTGCCTTTTTGCCGCCAAGGTTTCTTGCCGCCGCCGCGAACGTCTGCACGAGTTTTTGTCGAGTGGGTGCCCAAACGCCACGATGCCATTTGCATAACAACCGCTTGATGCACGAGCCCTTCGTTAATCTCAACGCCGAAAATTTCTTCGCTGAGTTCGAGGTCGCCGACTTTGTTATTCGTCATATCGTAAACTGCTACAGTTGGCATTATCTCATTTCCTCCTTTCGATTATTATTTATGTTTTCTGGTCGGCTTGACGGTCTCGCGAACAATGACGAGACCTTTCTTCGGACCGGGAATCGCGCCTTTGATGAGGAGCAAATTTCTGTCCGCGTCGACTTTGACAACCGTCAAACGCTGAATCGTCGTGCGGGTGCCGCCCATGCGTCCGGGAAGTTTCTTGCCTTTTATGACACGACCACCGGGACCGGAAAGCATTGCGCCTGTCGAGCCGGGTTCGCGGTGAGATTTGGAGCCGTGACCCATGGGACCGCGTGCGAAATTGTGACGTTTGATTGTGCCCGCGAAGCCTTTGCCCTTCGACGTGCCGATAACGTCAACCAACTCACCCGCCGCGAAAATGTCTACGCCGATAACGTCACCGATTTTGTATTCGGATTCCGCCGCAAGACGAACCTCGCGGATAAATTTCACGGGCTTGATTTCAGCTTTCTTGAATTGTCCCATATCGGGCTTGTTGACTTTGTTCTCTTTGATTTCGCCGAAGCCGAGTTGAACTGCGCAATAGCCGTCGGTGTCGACAGTCTTGTTGCGAATGACAATGTTCTTGCCCGTCTCGACGACCGTCACGGGAATGACGCGACCTTCCTCCGTGAAAATTTGCGTCATGCCGAGCTTGATTCCTAAAATCGTCTTTGCCAATGTTTACACCTCCTCAGACCTTAATCTCGATGTCAACACCGGCAGGCAAATCCAACCGCATGAGCGCATCAACGGTTTTGTGCGTCGGCTGGAGAATGTCAATCAAGCGTTTGTGCGTGCGCATTTCGAATTGTTCACGCGAATCCTTGTTGACGTGCGGCGAACGAAGGATTGTGTAGATGTTCTTTTCGGTCGGAAGGGGAATGGGACCCGAAACGCCCGCGCCGGTTTTCTTGGCGGTCTCCACAATCTTCGCCGCGCTCTGGTCCAACGATTTGTGATCGTAGGCCTTGAGCCGAATCCTGATTTTTTGTTGCTTTGCCAAAACAATTCCTCCTTAGTCGAAAGTCAAAGCTTCCAACATTGCTCCGCGGCAGTTCCCTCGACCGATTGGAATTTCTGCCGAGCCATCTGCCGTGTCAAAGCTTCTTACCTCAAGCGTGTTGCCGAATAAAAATTATAGCAAGCGTTGCCTTCGGTTTCAAGAAAAATTTTTTATCTAATCAGCAACGGCGGCCGGCAATCAGTTTTTGGGCTGACTACCGACCGCCTCACCGATTTATTGTCCGAGCGTCAAAAAATTTTACGCTTCGAGAATTTCGATAACACGACCCGAACCGACCGTATGACCGCCCTCGCGGATAGCGAAGAGCAAGCCTTTTTCGATAGCAATCGGGGTGATAAGTTCGACCGTCATTTCAATGTGGTCGCCGGGCATGCACATTTCAGCCGCGTTGCCGTTGGTGTCCTTGAGGTCGCTGACGACGCCCGTAACGTCGGTTGTGCGGAAGTAGAATTGCGGGCGATAGTTTGCGAAGAACGGAGTATGACGACCGCCCTCGTCTTTGGTAAGGACGTAAACTTGAGCTTTGAATTTCGTGTGCGGATGAATCGTGCCGGGTTTTGCGATAACCTGACCGCGTTCAATTTCTTTACGGTCAACGCCGCGCAGAAGAACACCGACGTTGTCGCCGGCAACCGCGCTGTCGAGGAGCTTGCGGAACATTTCGATACCCGTCGCAACAGTCTTGCGGGGCTCGTCACGAAGACCGACAATCTCAACAGGCTCATTGAGTTTCAACATGCCGCGCTCAACACGACCTGTGGCAACCGTGCCGCGTCCCGTGATTGTGAAGACGTCTTCAACAGGCATAAGGAACGGTTTATCGGTGTCGCGTGCGGGAGTCGGAATGTAATCGTCAACAGCGTCGAGGAGTTCGAGGATTTTTGCTTTTTGAGCTTCGTCGCCTTCGAGAGCCAACAAAGCCGAACCTGCGATAACGGGAATGTCGTCGCCGGGGAATTCGTACTTGCTCAAAAGTTCGCGGACTTCCATTTCGACGAGTTCAAGCAATTCGGGGTCGTCGACTTGGTCAACTTTGTTGAGGAAAACGACGATAGCGGGAACACCGACTTGGCGGGCAAGGAGGATATGTTCACGAGTCTGAGGCATGGGGCCGTCGGAAGCTGCAACAACGAGGATTGCGCCGTCCATTTGCGCCGCGCCGGTGATCATGTTTTTGATATAGTCGGCGTGACCGGGGCAGTCGACGTGAGCATAGTGACGTTTTTCGGTCTCGTATTCAACGTGCGCAGTGTTGATTGTAATGCCGCGTTCGCGTTCTTCCGGAGCCTTGTCGATGTTTTCATAGGATTCATATTTTGCGAAACCCTTTTCCGAAAGAATCTTGGTGATAGCGGCAGTCAACGTGGTTTTGCCGTGGTCGATGTGACCGATTGTGCCGATGTTTACGTGGGGTTTACTGCGGTCAAATTTCTGCTTTGCCATTTAAATAAACACTCCTTAATTCTAAAAAATTTTTTTCTAAATCAAAGCGTATCTACGCTCGGGGATATTCTCCGGTATTTCTCGCAACAATTTCGTCGGAAATATTTTTCGGGACTTCGTCGTAATAGGCAACTTCCATTGAGTAAGTGCCTCGCCCTTGAGTTTTGGAGCGTAAGTCGGTCGCGTAGCCGAACATTTCCGAAAGCGGAACGAAGCCGTGAATTATCTGCAGGTTGTTGCGCGGCTCCATGCCGTCAATTTTTCCGCGTCTGGAATTCAAATCGCCGATAACTTCGCCCATGTAATCTTCGGGAACGGTGACTTCGACTTTGACGTAAGGCTCAAGCAAAACGGGTTTGGCTTTTTCTGCCGCCGCCTTGAAGGCAAAAGAGCCCGCGATTTTGAACGCCGCCTCGCTGGAGTCGACTTCGTGGAAACTGCCGTCATAGACCGTCGCCTTGATGTCAACCATAGGATAGCCCGCCAAAATTCCGTTTTCCATTGCCTGCCTGACGCCCGCCTCAATCGGATTGATATACTCTTTCGGAATGACGCCGCCGACAATTTTATTTTCAAAGACGAAGCCCGCGCCGGTCTCGTTGGGTGAAATTTCAATCCAACAATGACCGTATTGCCCGTGCCCGCCTGTTTGACGAACGAATTTGCCTTCGCCCTTTGAAGTCTTGCGAATGGTCTCGCGGTAAGCAACTTGCGGCTCACCGACTTTGCAATCAACTTTGAACTCGTCCAACATGCGGTCAACGATAATCTGCAAATGAAGTTCGCCCATGCCCGAAATAATGACTTGACCGGTTTCGGGGTCGGTGCGGACTTTGAAAGTCGGATCTTCTTCGGCAAGTTTCTGGAGCGCAATTCCCATTTTGTCTTGGTCGTTCTTGGTCGCGGGTTCGACGGCAACCGAGATGACCGGGTCGGGAAATTCCATTGACTCAAGGATAATCGGAGCTTTATCGTCGCAGAGAGTGTCGCCCGTTGTCGTGTCTTTCAAGCCGACAACCGCCGCGATGTCACCGCTGTAAAGATAATTGATTTCCTTGCGATTGTTCGCGTGCATTTGCAAGAGCCGCCCGATACGTTCCTTTTTGCCTTTGGTCGAGTTGTAAACGTAGCTGCCCGATTTGAGGACGCCGCTGTAAACTCTGACGAACGCGAGCTTGCCTACGAAAGGATCCGTCATAATCTTGAACGCCAACGCGGCAAAAGGTTCGTCGTCACTTGCGGGACGATTATCTTCGGTGCCGTCGGGTTTGACGCCTTCAATCGGAGGAATATCGGTCGGGGCGGGCATGTAGTCGACAATGGCATCCAAAAGCGGTTGAACGCCGCGATTGCGATAGGATGTGCCGCAGGTTACGGGCGTCATTTCGCAGGCGATTGTTGCCTTGCGAATCACGGCTTTAACCTCGTCGATTGTGACTTCCTCGCCGCCGAGATATTTTTCCATGAAATCGTCGTCAAATTCCGCGCAGGCTTCCAAAAGTTTGTCGCGATAATCTTCCGCCATGTCAAGCATGTCGTCGGGAATTTCAACTTCCTTTGAAACTTTGCCCAAATCGTCTTCGTAGACAATCGCTTCCATTTTGACGAGGTCGACAATTCCTTTAAAATTATCTTCCGCACCGATTGGCAGTTGAATTGCTACGGCGTTTGTATGGAGGCGGTCGCGCATCATTTGAATGACGTGATAGAAGTCCGCGCCGGTTATGTCCATTTTGTTGACGTAAGCCATGCGCGGGACGTTGTATCTTTCCGCCTGCCGCCAAACGGTTTCCGTCTGAGGTTCGACGCCGCCGCGAGCAGTTAAAATCGCGAGGGCACCGTCCAAAACTCTCAAAGATCTTTCAACTTCGACCGTGAAGTCAACGTGACCGGGCGTGTCGATAATGTTGATTCTGGTATCTTTCCAGTAGCAGGTCGTTGCTGCAGAAGTGATTGTAATACCGCGTTCCTGCTCCTGCTTCATCCAGTCCATAGTCGCCGCGCCTTCGTGTACTTCGCCGAGTTTGTGATTGACACCCGTATAAAACAAAATCCTCTCGGTCGTAGTCGTCTTGCCGGCGTCTATGTGCGCCATGATACCGATGTTGCGAGTTTTTTCTAAAGAAAACTCTCTTGACACTTAACTTGCTCCTTACCAGCGGTAGTGCGCGAAAGCCTTATTCGCCTCCGCCATCTTGTGGGTGTCTTCTTTCTTTTTGATTGAGGCACCGGTATTGTTTGCGGCGTCCATGAGTTCGCCGGAAAGTCTGGCGTCCATAGTTTTTTCGCCGCGCAGTCTGGCGTAATTGACCAGCCAACGGATTCCCAACGTTTGACGACGGTCGGGGCGCACTTCGACGGGAACTTGATAGTTGGCACCGCCGACGCGACGCGCTCTGACTTCCAAAACCGGCATAACATTTTTCAATGCCGTCTCGAAGACTTCCAACGGATCTTTGCCTGTCTTTTCGCGGATTGTTTCGAAGGCGTCATACACCACGCGTTGAGCTACGCTCTTTTTGCCCGAAAGCATGACTTTATTTATAAACTTCGCAACGGTCTTTGAATGATAGACAGGATCCGGCAGAACGTCTCGTTTGGGCACAGCACCTTTTCTCGGCATTACTGCGTTCCTCCTTAGTGATTATTTCTTCTTCGCTTTAGCTTTCTTCGCGCCGTATTTGGAACGCGCTTGCTTGCGGTCTTGAACGCCGGCGGTATCGAGGGAGCCGCGAATGATATGGTAGCGAACACCCGGCAAATCCTTGACACGCCCGCCGCGAATGAGAACAACGCTGTGCTCCTGCAGGTTGTGCCCGATGCCGGGAATGTATGCAGTGACTTCGATAGCGTTGGTCAAGCGGACACGCGCAACCTTACGAAGTGCCGAATTCGGTTTCTTGGGCGTCGTCGTATAAACGCGAGTGCAAACGCCGCGTTTTTGCGGGCACTCTTTCAGAGCCGGAGCCGTTGACTTTTCCTCCAACATCTGACGACCTTTTCTGACTAATTGATTTATGGTTGGCATGCGCCCACCTCCTTCCAAAATTATCATCGCCTGTTTAAAAGCGGCGTAATATTATCATTGCCAAAAATGCTTGTCAAGCCCTTAGTGGCGCGACCTTTAAAAAAAACTTGTCTTTTGGTAGAAAAATTTTTCACAAAGTCAAAAAGCGCGTCATGACGGCAAATGTGCCCGTCGAGGCTCCAAAAAATTTCAAGATAAAAAAATCGTTTCGCCGAGACTGCTCAGAAGTTCATTTGTCTGCATGACGGATAATTTTTGTTCGATTGCCGAAATTATCACGGCGTCCCAACTGTTGCGCGGATATAAAATTCCCTGCTGCGCGTATCGCAACAAATATTGCACCTCGTCGAGATTCAAGCCCATCGCGATTGACAATGCCAAAACTTTTTGTCGCGACGGATTATTTTTTTTGCCCGAAAAAATGTGATAGGCATATTCGCGATTCAAGCCCGACTCTTCGATGACTTTTGCCCGCTCCAAATTTTTTTCTTCCAATAATTTTTTTAAGTACTCATGAAGCGGCAAAACAAATTCTTCACGATTGCGGTTGCGCCAATCGCCGGGATTTTTTTCTGTCTTCAGCTCCGTGAAAAGTTCGTCGGTGCTTTTTCCGAATTTAAGCAAGACGCCTCACCTCCGACAATTTTTTTTACAATAACATAAAAATTTTTCTGTAGCAATTTCATTGTCCTGCGAGGACACCAAAACCCGAAATGATTTTGCTAAAATTTAAATGAAGTTCACAGCAACAAAAGGATTGGAGGAGATAACATGGCTGATATTATTTGGGGGATAATTTTTATCGTGATATTCTACAATGTGTTCAGATTTATTTGGACGCATGTCACAACGGTTTCTTACAACGGGCTTGAAGGTTTCTTTAAGTCGTGGGGTAGCCAAGTAATATGGGCGTTTATCATAACCGCGATTATCATAACCATTATCGCTAAAATATTAGACTCCATTTTTAGTTTTGGACGCGGCTTAAACGTTGATTTTTTTGACGTTCTAATTTTTGGCGGTGTAGCCTACGTAATATTCGCGATTTTTTCTTCTTCGGAAGACGCCTTCGACAAGAAAACTTTCCGCGAAAATTACAAT
>CAMVAG010000054.1 GCA_947165405.1 uncultured Selenomonadales bacterium | reverse complement strand
TCTCGTCGGTGATAAAAATTGCCCAAGCCTTACAAGTGCCGCCGTGCATACTCTTGGCGGAGGAGTCTTGTCAGAGATATTTACAGTGTCTTAAACAAGCTGTTTCATTAAGTAGCAAAGGTTAAAATTTTTTTGTGAGTGTTCTGCCGGGACACCACAGGTCAAATTTATTTTGCTAAACTAAATTTTATTTTTCGGGAGAGAAAAGCATGAGCGATTGGGAAGAGAGCAAACAAAATTTTATCGACAAGCTTGGCAATGCCGACAGAATTTTTGACGAAATTTTTAAGACGGATTCGGAAGGACTCGTGATTCAAGGCAATGAGCGCGAGGAATTAAAAATTTTGCAGGCGGCAAACAAAAAAATTCTTAACAAGCTCAAGAGCCGCGAGTTCACCGTTGCGATTGTCGGCTTGGAAAAGGCGGGCAAATCTACGCTGGGCAATGCGCTGATAAATTCTATGGTCTTGCCCGAATATGCAGCGCGGTGCACTTACACGACGACGGAAATTCGTGCAGGTGAAATCGACGTTGCCGAAGTTTATTTTTACAGCCGCGATGAGTTCAATAAAAATTTCAAGCGCATGTTAAACGACGTGCACTATCCTGACGCGGCAGATTTCGATACGATGACGCTTGAAACTTTTGTGCGCTATTGGAAAGCCTTCGAGACCGACCCAGCTCAACGCGGAATTTTTTTGCTCCACAACGGAACGACCGCCGAAGATATTAAAACAATTCTCACTGGCAAGCAAAAAATTCTGCCGCTCCTCGGACAGGCAAGAAAAGAATTCGGCGCGGAATATTGGAGCGGCGGCGACAACTTTAACGAGTTCAAAACTTATATAACGGGCATGTCGGGGAAAAATGCTGACGGAACTGTTCGTCGCGAGCCGTATCCTTACGCCGTCAAAAATGTAATCATTCGTTCGACGCAACTGGCCGACATGAGCCACATCGTCCTTTACGACGTGCCGGGCTTCGATTCGCCGACCGAACTGCATAAACGTCAGACGGAAGAAATGCTCAAAGAAGCCGACGCAATAATTTTGGTGACGAATGCCGGAGACCGCCCCGATCTCACGGCTCCGCAACTGGACATGCTCCGCAAAGGACAAGACCTCGACGGCGTTAAGCTCAGCGAAAAATCTTTTGTCTTCGGTAACAAAATCGACCGCGCCTCCAATTTCAAAACAGCGCGAGATAATCTTGCCGTTCTGAAAAATGACGCCGTAAACAAATATCAAATCACGCTCGGCAATCACATTGTCGGCGGCTCGGCGCGGGCTTATCTGGAGAAAATCGGACTTATCGCGGAAAAAGTCGCAAGCAAAATTTTGGACGAGTGGCAAACGCCCGACGGCGTGAAAATTCTGCTCGATAAAATGCAGGACTATTACGACAACGACCGCTTTGAAGTTCTCAAGCGTCGCGCCGAAAATACTCTTTCGAAGACGCGCACGGTTTTGCAAAATCTTTTGGAACGCTACAGCTCCGGCGAACTTAATTATTCGGACGTAAGCACGGAAATTTTAATGGACATTCAAGCCCGTTTGCCGCAGTTCACTAAAGAAGCGAATCGAATAACGCAGATTCACGCGGCGAAAATTTTCAATGAACGCCCGTTCACTAACGCGCTAAAAAATGACGTGGACAATATTTATCCTCTGGTGGAAGAGGAGCATTTACCGTTGATTGAAAGCGAAGAATACGAACTTGCGATTGACCCTGACGGCGTTTATCCGACGAGCAAAGTTGACGGCAATGTTCGCGACAAACTCGGCGTGCTGTTCGTTGAAAACATCGTAACCGGCACGACGAAATTTACTTCCGAACGTCAACGCGAACTTCGGCAAGCTTTAATTGATTCGTTCCTGAAAATCATGGGCATGGAGGCGATGACGACTTACAAAGCCGAGCTTAACGAGTCTGTGAACAAACTTTTTGATGAAATGTTGGTCAAGGGCGGCGCGGAATGTAATTTCAATTCGCTGGTCGAACGCTTTGTAATGACGCTGATTCAAACGCTGATAACGCACCCATTCGCGACGGACGAGCGAGTCAACAAAGTCAAGGAAGCTCTCGACGAGTTGGTTTCACTGTCGGTTTATTACAACATGCCGGCGGACAAAGCGGAAAAAAATTCTTTGCAACTGGAAAGTCTGGTAAGCGGCGGCGATAAATTTTTCGCGAAGATTTTGGCGCATGAAGGCTTTGACGCGGAAGTCGAAGTCGACGCGACGGAGAACGAAAATTTCTTGCGCAAACTGTTTGAAGAAAACCGCGACCAAATTTGCAACGGTGCATCGCTTGCCGTGGAATTGTTGCCGTTCGGGAAATGGGCTAAGCTCCTCATGAAGGGCGGAATAAATCTTGCGGCTGTCGACGCTGACAAGTCGATTAAAAGACGCGATAAACTCGACAACAAGTTGGAAGATTTGTTTTATGCACAAAACTGGTCGCGGCTTCCCAACGAACAAAAAACTCAATCAATCGAAAACGCCATCAACGCATACGCCAACGCGGGCGGTTCGCAAGTCGAAACCAACGATAGCGATTCGCTCATGGCTCAGCTTGACGATATTCAGGAGCATGCAAAAAATTCCAAGTGCATGAACGGCAAGGAAGACATGATTGCCACGCTGGACGCAGATATTTTAATCCTGCGCGACATCACGGCAAAAGCTGTCATCAACGCAATCGGGCTGGAGCGCGCTTTCAACTCCGTTATCACCAAAAACGTCAATCTCATCAACAGGCACCTGCAGGAACGCGAAGGCAATGCGGCGTATCGTTTGTGGATTCGCAACAACGCGGCAAAGCTCATGCCCTCTCACTTTGAACAGATTATCGAGCAGGGAGCCGTCCGCGAAAATAAAAAAGCTATTGTCAATGCCGTAAGAAATCTTTTGAGTAAATGGGATTAAGGAGGAGTTGTATTGGACATGTCACGCAAAGTTTGCACCATCTTGAGTGAAAACGATCTGTTGCCCGAAAATATCAAGACAACTGTCAAGACGATTGAATGCAATCCGAACAAGTTTTATCTGCTTGCGGCAGGCGGACAAAAAGCTCTTTGGGAAGTCGTCGAGGAGCTAAGCAAATCGGTTGAAGACGACAACACGCTGACGAAGTTGCGCATTGCTTACAATTTGCAATTCAAATTGCCGACGTTTTTGAATTCGGACAACTCGGCGGGTATCGAAGTAAAAAATTTTGCCGATCTGCTGGAGCATTTGGTCTTCGACGAAAATCTCAACCTCACTCGCGCTGATTATCAAGTCATCATTAACGACGACGACGACGCGGCCGCCGCCAATCGTGCCGTCAATGAACTTTATCAGCAAAGCGTCTTCCTTTGGATTAACGGTCTCGATATACGCAAAAAATCAGATATGCGCCCGATTCGTATCGTGGTAATGGGCACTAAAAAAGCCGGCAAGAGCGTTTTAATCAAAAACTTTATTCAAGGCGACTACGCTCCGACCGGTTCAGTTTTGCCGACGCCCTGCACGATTAAATACGTTCCCGACAAAAAACTTTTTCTCGAATACGACGGCAAAATTTACAATTTCCCGACAGCAGAGGAGCTACACGAATTTATCTGCGGCGAATTTAAAACTGTTCAACAAAAAAGCTTAGATGCAAACTTACCCGATATGACGATTCATTATCCTTGCAACGGGCGCGGCTACGAAATTTGGGATATGCCCGGTCCGAACGTCGTTTATAGGGACGAATCCATTCAAAAAATAAAAAAAATTATTGAAACCGTCGACGTTTGTATTTTCGTCATGAATTATAACAAAGCAATCACGACCGACGAAGTAAAATTCCTTATGGATATTCGCGAGACTGTCAAGGATAAAGCGTTTATCGTCGCGGTAAATCGCATTGATGAGCGTTACTGCGTCAATGAGGATAAATCCGTTGCCCGAATTCTTGATTATATCAGTTGCCGGTTTAAAGATTTGGGATATAAAAAGCTTATCGTCTTCGGCACCGGCGCGTTGCAGAATTTTTATCTGGATAAAGTCGTGGAGCTTGCCGACCGCGAAGGCTTACCTGTCGACTCGGATTCTATTCGCCCGTTGAGACGCAAATACAGAGAATATTCCCCACAGATTAAATTTATCTTCGACGCATTTGGCAATTTGGAAGATTTTCACGACATAGATAATCCCACAGACAAGGAACTTCGCACCTTTAGCGGCATCCCGCAACTTATCCGTTATGTAAATTATCTCGGCGAACAAGTGCATCATAAAAATTAAGGAGGAATTGTATTGGACACGTCACGAAAAATTTGCACCATTTTGACACCTGCCGATTTGTCGGAAGGAAATATCAAGGCGACAATCAAGACAATTGAGCACAACGCAGACAGATTTTATCTGCTCCAATCCGGCTGGCAGACAAACCTTTGGGAAGTCGTTGAGCAACTCGGCAAGGTCAGTGAAGACGAAAACACTTTGACAAAAATGCGCATTGCTTACGATTTGAAATTCGACTTGCGGACCGTGCTCAAAACCGGCGGCGACCTTTCCGCTGACGGCACAGAGGTTAAACATCTCGCCGACCTGTTGGAAATTATGGAGTTTGACGATAATCTCAATCTCAGCCGCGCTGATTATCACGTCATCATTAACGACGATGGCATTGAGCCGAACGAAGGCACTGACGAGGCAAGCCGCGCCGTCGCCAAACTTTTTCAGCAGACAGTTTTTCTTAACATTGTCGGGCTTGACATTCAAAAGAAATCCGAGATTAAAAAGGCATTGATTAAAACTCGTTTCCGCGAAAATTATTCCAAACTCCGTGAAGAAATTCTTTCCAACAAAGCCTTCATTGAGTCCAAACTTTCCGACGGCACCAAGTTAAGTTCGGAAAGCAGGGAACGCGCCTCGAAAATTATCGCCGCATTTGATGCCATGCTTGCTGAGTTCGATAAGGCAAAGGCTCGTCCGATTCGTATTGCGGCAATGGGCACAAAGAAGGCAGGCAAGAGCGTCGTCATCAACAGCTTGCTCAAGCGCGACTATGCTCCGACCAGCTCGACATTGCCGACACCCAACACGATTAAATATATTCCCGCCGACCCGAAAAAACCGCTCACTCTCGAATACGCCGGCAAGACTTATACTTTTAAGACGGATAAAGAGATAAGCGATTTTATCGGTAAAGAATTTAAACGAGCACAAAAAATTACGGGCGAAGGTGCGGGCTTGCCCGACATGACGATTTATTATCCTTGTGATGAGCTTAACGGTTACGAGGTTTGGGATACACCCGGACCGAACGTCGCCTTCACTGACGAACATCAGAAAAACGCTGAGGCTTGCATTAAAGAAGTCGACGTTTGTATTTTCGTCATGAATTATTCAAATCATCTGACCAATGACGAAGTTACTTTCCTGAAAAATATTCACAGCTTTTTTAAGGATAACAACAAATTTTACTCGCTGTTCATAACGGTCAATCGCATTGATGAACGCTACGCCGTCAACGAGGAAAAATCCGTCGACCGTATTCTTGATTATATCGGCTCAAGACTTGAAGCCCTCAAGCCGCCTTATAAAAATATCGTCATTTTCGGGACGAGCGCATTGCAAAGTTTTTATCTGGACGGCGTTATTGATTTGGTTAAAGCCGACCGCGCAGATGACGGAGAAGACGTTGACGCACTGCCGCTTATCGACGCCGATTCCATTCGTCCGCTCAAACGGGCTCACAAAGATTCCCTGACACCGATTAAATTTATCGGTGACGCGCTGGGTAATTTGGAAGACTTCCACGGCATAGGAAGCGCAACCGAGAAAGAACTTTACGCGCTTAGCGGCGTGCCGCAACTTTGGAGCTACACGCAATATATCGGCGGCTCGAAAACAGATGTGGAAATCGTCGACAGCGTCGTCGGCAAATTCGACACGGCATTTGACGAAGTGAAAAACTCTTTGATTGTCGCCGATTTGCTCGACTTGACTGACAAGGACAGAAAATATCTGCTCGAACTCGTCGAACTCATTAAAGGTTTGCGCGTCGAAGTCGAAAATGCGATTGATGCTGTGCGTCCGCTTATGGGCGAAGGAAAAATTTATCAGGCAGTGGACAACGTAGGTGAAAGCGTTCGCAGTAATCGCCGTCAAGCACAAAACGACGCTATTGCCAGAAGCAAAGATATTTTGAACAACGCGGGCTTAAGTTCGAGTGATGTTGAATTCATGGCAAAAGGTCAGCAACCTCAGAAGATAAAAGACCTTAACCGAACAATCGCGCAGATGGTTTTAGCTGTGAACAAACGCAGCGTAGAAACTTTGAATAAAGTCAAAGAAAAAATTTGCAACACGCACATTCGCGATGCTGAAAAGGCAATTCAAACGGCGCAGGAAACAATTACTCAAAAGACAGACGAAGTCAAGAAGAAAGTTACGAACGCAACCGCCAAAAGTATTATGGAGAGTTTCAAGATGCCGACTTTCCCGCCCGCCATTGACCGCTTGATGGCAGAATTTCAGCGAATCGACGCCGGTGTTGACAACGGACTTTTAAGCGGTGCCGCCAAAGGTTCTCATCGCGTCGAATACGAAACAAAATATAAGACCGAATACAGGGACGCAACTCGTCAAGTGTGGAAAACGGGCATCAGAGAGAAGCAAAATAAAAGTCTCTGGGAGAGTTTTCGCTCATTTTTCGGCAAGGAATATACGGAGGAATACACATATTTAGATGAAGAAAAATTTAAGGAACCCTATCAAGTTTCTTATACCGTTTCGCATGACGTTTACGATGTCGAAGCTTTTAAGCGCGAAATAGCTCGCGAACTTCAATTCAGAATTTCCAGAGCTATAGAAGATGCGCACGACAAAATGGATTCGGCAGTCAAGGACGAGATTAGAAAAATTTTCTCGAACGTCCAAGCGCAATGCGACCAAATCGGTGCCGACTACAAACGACTCTACGCCGACTTTGAAAAAGATATTAACATGGCAACCGACAAGACCAATGCACACCGCCAAGCACTCGAACGCGATATAGATACTTTCAACGCGATAAAAAGTAAGTTGCAACTGTTTATTAACTTGTGGAACGGTATTCTTCACGGCGACGCGAAGGGGTGAGTTTATGTTTGTTGCGGTAGAATTTCAGAATATGCGTAGTCGTTGTCTGTCAGAGTTAAAAAAGCTTTTGGAAAACCTTTCGATTCCGATTCCCGATTGGAGCGGCGATGAATATCGCATTTATGAGGAACTGGACGAGGAACTTATGAAAAAAATTTGCGCATTGATGAAAAGTTCTTCGGTAATCGAAGGTTACACAAAGCTTTTGAAGTTGGGCGGCGTTGCTTACGATTACAGCGAGACCGACAACGAATTGCTTAACAAAATCGTTTCCAACGGTGATAAAATTCTTGACGCCGTCCGCAAAGCCAACGAGAAATACAACACGTGGCAAGCCGAGTGGGGTAACGTTTCGCCCGCGCCGGAAAGAGTCGAGACCTTTAAAATAGAAGTCGACACAGCGCGACCTTTCCGCAACCCCAAGCCGACCTCAAGGCTTCAAGAGGCCTGGAACTACATTAAAAGTTACCTTCCCGCTGGAAATCGCCAGTCAGATTACCGTGTCGCTTATGAAGATATCAATAGCTACGTTAATGATAAAAGAACACCGGGAACTTTGCTTGAGCTTGACGGTCACTTTGTCAGCGTGGAAAATCTTAACGAGTGGATTAAACAGAATTCGAACTATAACGAGACGAAAATTTTTTGCTTGAAGGTTACAAAGGGCGTCGAATATCGCGAGAAAAAAATTCCGCCTGCACCGCCCAAACCCGCTTTTGCCTTCAGCGAGGCAGAGGACGCCTTGAAAATTTTGATTCAGGTAAACGATATAATCAAAAAAATTTAGCGAGGTGAGTTTATGTTTGTTGCGGTAGAATTTCAGAATATGCGGAGCCGCTGTCCGTCGGAATTGGAAAATCTTTTAAAAAAACTTTCGATTTCAAAGCCCGATTGGAGCGGCGACGAATACCGCATTTACGAGAAACTCGACAACGACATTACAAAAAAAATCTGCGCGTTGATGAAAAGTTCTTCGGTAATCGAAGGTTACACAAATCTTTTAAAGTTGGGCGGCGTTGCTTACGATTACAGCGAGACCGATAACGAATTGCTCCGTAAAATTATTGCGAACGGCGATAAAATTCTGCGCGGGCTTGAAAATCTTCCAAAGTTCGTTGAAGTCGAAGTGGAATCTGCCCCCGAACCGCAACCGATAACGCCGCCGCGACCCTCGCAACCTAAAACAAAAACCGTCACGAATGAAGAGCACGTCACTTTAAAAGGTCCGATATTTTTGGGCGTGCTTTTGATTGTTGCGGGCTTGATTTTAACATTTACGCTCAGTCCTTTCGGAATAATATCAATAGTGCTTGGCGCAGCGTCGTTGATAGCGGGTATTCGCGGCAAAACTAAAAGGGAAACTGTAACCGTGACCGCTGAAGAAAAAATTCCCGCGCCGCAACCTGTCGCGCAACCTGTAAGGCAAAAGCAAATCGTCCGCAAAGAAGTCAGACCGCCTTTCACGAGGAACGAACTGCAAAGAGTTTTGGACGTATTGGCGCAGGTTGACAAGATTGTCCGGGCAATTTGATTGAGGATTTTTTATGGAAACGTTTACACAGATTTTGCCGCAATTCAAAGATGTAAAGTTCGTGACCGACCGCACCGACTACGAACAAATTTATCAATCGGAGCAACAATCACACAGTGCTTGGCTCCTCGACGAAGGCGAATTGATTTGGGAATTTATTGAACAACTTGCCGAAGCTGATGAGGAGAGTTCCCACGATAAGCCGCTGAACCTCTACGACTTCCATATCGCTTACAACTTAAAATTTCCGAGTGATTCCGTTAGCTTGAGAAATAAATCCGGTGTTTTGCAATCGGACTTAAAAGATTTTTTTGAACTCCTAAACGCCGTGATTCGCGCCGGCGACGGCGATTTAAACGTGATAGTCTCGTCGGCTCAACTCAAAATAAAAATTCTTCAGCAGTTCATTTACTTGCGAATTTTTTTACCTGTCATCGTCAACAACCAAGCTCCGTCAAAAATGTCGGGCGACGTTGGAGTTTTCGGCACAAAAAAAGCCGGCAAGTCCGCGCTGATAAACGCTTTGCTCGGTGATGAATATGCTGTCAGCTCGCCGATGTTGCCGACGCCCAACAAAGTTATCTACTCCGCCGCCGACAAAAAAGTCAAAGAAATTTCCTTGACTTATAAAAATTCCGCGCAGACTTTCAACGATGTCGACGCCTTGCAAAAATTTTTGACGGAAGAAAATTCGCTTGCCAATAAAAATTCCTCGACGCTCGATGAAATGACAATTGCTTTGCCCGACTTTCCGTCCTTCTTGAACGGTGTGCGAATCATTGACACGCCCGGATCCAATTTCGCCGCCGGTAAAGGGCACACCGATATAATCCGAAAAACCCTCGCCGAAGTTCCAAACGCTGTCTTCGTGATGAATTATTCTCAGTATCTCACGCAAGACGAACTTAAATTGTTTGATAAGATTTACAAGCAATTTAACAGTCCAAAAGTTAAACGTCCGATTTTGATAGCTTTAAATCGCGTCGATGAAATTTTTGATTCGGAAGAGAGCAAATCTTATGAGCGCGTCGCCGATTACATTCACTATCGACTGACGGCTTTGGGTTATGAAAACTTTTTGGTCGTTGGGGTTAGTGCAATTCAAGCCGTTTATTTCGATAGCGTCACGCGCCTCATTAAATTGAAGTATCGCAACAAAATCGTATCAAAGTCTCTGGAAATCATTGAGGAAATAGAATGTCGCCTTAACGCTTCTCCTTTAACGAAATTCCTTTCTCACTTCTCGGCACGCGAAATCATTGATCATATAGAAATGGCTCTCGAAGGAGTTTTTACAAAGCCCGTTCCGCTCGACGAGCAACTTAAAAATTTGAAAATTGACCTTCAAGGTACGGAAAAATTTTCCGGCGTTGTGTTCGTAAACAATATTCTTACCGACTTTGAAGACTTTCACGGCATAAAGATTAAAAATGTCCGCGAGCTGCCGAAAATAAATCGCATAAACTATCTGAAATGTTTGCTGCACAATTTTATAAACGGCAAAATTTGAAAGGTACGGAAAAGAAAGGCAGTGTCAAGCAGATTGTGTAAGTAAGAAAAGTTAGCGGTCGAATTTGTCGAAGAGGGTAGCGAGGCGGTCGTTCAAGAGCAACTGATTGCGAACGAGCGACCAGTTAGCGACCGGGCGGTCTGCCCATTTTTTTTGCAACTCTACTACTCTAAGATAAAGCAATTTGAAAACGGAATTGTCGTTAGGAAAAGCGCCGCGTTTGGTTACCTTGCGAAAACTGGAATTAACCGCCTCAATCGCATTGGTCGTGTACATAATCTTGCGAACCGCCGACGGATAGTCAAAAAGTTGTTCGACATAGGCAAAGCACCTCTTCCAGACAGCAATCGCGCCGGGATATTTCGCCCAAACTTGGCAGAATCGCTCGAATTCGACGCGGCAAGCTTTGAGGCTCGCTGCACCGTAAATTTTTTTCAAGTGAGCGGTGAAATCCTTGTAATCGCGCGTCGGCACGTACTTTAGCGAGTTGCGAATCAGGTGGACAATGCAGCGTTGCACGACCACTTCAGGAAAAATCGCCCGCGCTCCTTCCTCCAGTCCCGTAACGCCGTCCATAGAGATGAAACCGACTTCCTGCACGCCGCGACTTTTCAACTCGTCGAAAATTTGCATCCAGGCGTGTTTGCTCTCGCTGTCTTGTATCCAAAGCCCCAAAATTTCCTTGCGCCCGTCGATTCGAATGCCCAAAATGTTGTAAACGGCACTTTCTTTCGTCTCGTAATCGCGCTTAATGGGCACGAAGAGGCAATCGACGAAAAGGAACGGATAGAACGGCGCAAGCGTCCGATTTTGCCAAC
>CAMVAG010000053.1 GCA_947165405.1 uncultured Selenomonadales bacterium | reverse complement strand
AGGAGGCAAGTTAATGTTCAAAGTTGTGTTGTGGGATTACACGGGCGAAAGTTCCGCTTGGGCAAAAAATTTTTTGAAAGACGACGTTGAAATTATTCGAACGCTTCGCCCCGACGACGCAGATCAAGCGGAAGTAATTATGCGCGGCGATTGGAATTTCGTTTTGATTTTCGAGAATGGTCAACGCGAACTTTTCAACGAGATTTTTAAAACGATGCGCGAGATGAATGTTTCGACGGAGAATATTGTTTTCGCGAAAGATTTCAACAGCTTGTTAAATAATCCCGCTGCAGTTTACGCGCTCATGAAACCGGAGACTTGCGACCAACTTTATCGTCATTGGAATTTTTTAAATCACAGGCGTTGGCACAAATATATTTCCGCCTCTACCGAAGGGCTTCATTATGTCGCGCCGTCAACAGACCCGTTCCGTATGCGTAATATGTTCGTCAGTGGTGTTAATTGGGCTTCAAACGACATGAAAATTTTTCACGCCTTGTCGAAAAAATATTACGGCGTCGACGACAGCGCGGGTTACTTCCTCGACTTGGGCGCGAACATCGGCACGACCGGACTTTATTTTTGCAAAAACCTTGCACCGAATTTGAAACTGCTTGCCTTCGAACCCGACCCTGAAAATTTCAAAATGCATCGCGTCAACATGATTCTCAACGACTTGGACGGGGTAACGGACTTGGTTAATTGCGGCTTGGGCAACGAATTTAATGAACTCATGCTCTATCGCAACGGAGCCAATTCGGGAGCCAACGGCTTTATCAAACACCCATACAGCCGGCCGATTGCAAACATTAAAGTTATCCCGCTCGACTCGTACCTTGCCGAAAACAAAATCGCCGCGTCGGAGGTCAAATACATTTGGATTGACACGGAGGGCTTTGAGCCTCAAGTTTTGCTCGGCGCGAAAAATCTTCTCATGGAAAATCCCGCGCCTGTTTTCATGGAATGCAATTTACGAGCTTGGGACAATTCGGGTTACTTCGAGGACATGATGACATTGCTTGCAAAAAATTATTCGCATTTCATTCACGTTCAAGGCGGCGAAAAAATTTATCTGATTGACGCGTTGAGAAATTTTAAAAGACCCGATAACCCGCTCGGACAACTCGGTGATATTTTTTTGATTCGCAGAGGCGCGATTGGTTGAGGATTCATGAAAATAATTTACGACGAAAAAATTTGCGTGAGGTGTTTGGCTTGCGTGAGTGAGTCTGAATTCGGCGGCGTGATTTATGAACGCGGTCGAATTTTTTTTGACGAGACCCGCGCTGAAGATTGGAACGAAATAATTTCAATCTGCCCCGTCGCCGCAATAAAAAAAGTCGCCGAAGCGACCGATAACAATTTAAATTTGCGTGATTAAAATTTTCCCGATACGAACGCCGTCCATTTCCTTGACTTTGAAGCGGAAACCGTTCCACTCGTAAGACTCGCCGACTTTGGGAATGTAGCCGAAGCACGCGGTAAGGAAGCCGCCCATTGTCTTGAAGTGGTCGTGTTCCTCGTCGGGCAAAGTCTCAATGTCGAAACGCTCCTTGAATTCGTCAATGTCGCACAGCCCGTCGACAGTCCACGAATTGTCTTTGTTCTTAATGAATTGCGGCTCGTTGTCCTTATCGTCGCCGCTCGTGTCAACAATCTCGCGGACAATATCGTCAAGCGTGATGAAGCCGATAACGCCTCCGTATTCGTCGTTGACCATCGCCTCCGTTATGCCGCTTGAACGAAACTTTTCGACGATACGGAACGCCTCCATTGTTCGCGGAACGTAATTTGCTTTGCGAATGAGTTTTTCCAAATCAATGTTGCGTCCGTCTTTCAAGAGGGCGTCGAGTAAATCTTTGACGTAAATCAAGCCGCGACAATCATCCAAGCTGCCGTAGCCGACGGGAAAAATCGTGTGAGGACTTTCTTGCACGATTTTTAAATTTTTCTCCAAGCTGTCGTCGAGGTCAAGCCAAACAATCATAACACGCGGCGTCATAAGAGAATAAGCCGTCTCGTCTCCGACATCAAAAATCCTGTCGACCATCTCTTGTTCGGATTTTTCAATCGTGCCGTCTTCGGTGCCCTGTTCGATTAAATCCAAAACTTCATCCTCGGTTACGGCGTCGGTTTTGTTTGAGTTCATGCCGAAGATAAAACCCAAGCCGCCCGCAATTTTTGACAGCAATATAACAAACGGATTCATGAGCGCGACAATCAATCGGAAAGTTTTGTATCGGTTCAGCAAAAAATTTTCGGGGTCACGCTTCGCCGCCTGCTTTGGCAAAAATTCTCCGAACAACAGAAAAATAAATGTCGTGGCGATTAACGCTGCCGCCGCCGAAATTATTTCCGCCTGCTCAAGAAAATTTATCTGCGCGGCGATTAAAGGGATTGTCAGCACCGCGCACACGCCCGCCAAAATTCCCGTGAAGGTTATTCCGATTTGCGCGACATTCAACGGCGCAGGCGATTCCGTCATTTCCAAAACGGCTTTTGCGTCAGCGTTGCCGTCTTCGGATAATTTTTCCAGCCGCCCGCGATGACACTCTATCAGCGCGGTTTCCATCAGCGAAAAGTAGCCGCTCACCGCCGCCAACAAAATTATCAGCGCAGGCGGGATTAGTCCTGTTTCCAAAAGTCACACCTCATTAATTCAAAGCAATTCGTGCATACTCGTCAAGCATGTCGATAAAAGTCATGTGCCCGCGCTCGGTCGCCTTCGACTTGCCGATAATTTTAATCGTCGCCTCGTAAATCAGAGACTCGACGCTGCCGGGCACCAAGTATTCCCAATTTTTGTTGTCGTAAGCTCGTTCGTTAATCGCGTTTTGCGGACGACCGAAAACTTCCAACTCGCAGAGGAATTGAATTTGTTTGGTCTTCGGGCGCAGATAATAATGTTCCAAAACGTAAGACTGACTCTTCAAAACTTTTAAATCTTCGGGCGAATATTGATAGCCCTGCTCGCGTGCCGAAGCAACTTCCGCCCGGAAATTTTCCGCGCCGTAATATGCCATGTCGTCGTTGAGAATTCTCGGCTCGCGCTCAATCATTCGAATCCAAACATCCGCCATGTATTCGTTCGCCAAGTAGGGTATCCTCTTCCACTGCACGGAGGTTTTGTCAAGATAGTAAGTGTAAGTGTCGTCGACCGCCAACTTGAGGAAACGCGGCTTTAACGTTTTTAAATTTTGTTGAGGCGCGGTGTTGTTTGATAATGACGAGGGAGGAAGTATCGAACGCCTTGAAGCAAAGGGTTCGGATTTTGTGTTCGGCTCGTCAAGTCGTTCTTGTTGCCTGCCCGAAGTTTCTGTCTGTTGTTTGAAAGGTTTTTCGACAGGCGGCAGAGTTTCGATAGGCGGTTGATTAATCGGCGGCGGAACAATCGGCGCGGGCGTTTCTTTCGGCTCGTCGGCTATCGGTTGTCTTTCGGGCTGCTGAATAATCTGCGGTGGTTCCTCTTTCGGCTCGTCGACTTTTGGTTTTGGAGGCGCAGGTTTTTCGACGGGCTTTGATTTTTTTTGAGGCTTGGAAGGATTTGCCTCGTCCTCGAATTCGCCGCCGAAAATTACAACGTCATCTTCCGCCGAAACTTGCGGCGCGTTCATCAGCAACGCAAGAAGTGCCGCGCCCGTTATCAATTTTTTTCTCACGTTAATTCCTCATTCCCAAATTTTTTGTTCGGATTAAATTTTCACGACGCGGATATTTTTCGGGCGTCGAATTTTTTTTGTTGACGTAAATCACGGCTCGCGAATCGTCAAGCGTCGGCAAGTTCACTTCGCGGACAAAAATTTTTCCGCCGCCCAAAATTTTAATCGCCGCTCGTGCCTCGTCAAGTTCCTCACGAAAATTTTTTCCTTTCCACGCGACGAAATATCCGCCGACTTTCACGAAGGGCAAACAATATTCCGCCAAGACATTTAATCGGGCGACGGCTCTTGAAGTCACTGCGTCGAATTGCTCGCGGAAAAATTTTTCTTTGGCAAGTTCTTCGGCGCGCCCGTGAAAAATTTCCACGCCGTCAAGCTCCAGCTCCTCGACGACTCGTTTCAAAAATTCCACGCGCTTATTGAGCGAATCAATCAGACAAAATTTTATTTGCGGGCGAAAGATTTTCAACGGTATTGCAGGGAAGCCCGCGCCCGTTCCGATGTCCGAAATTTTTTCGACGCCGTGAAAAATTTTTTCGTCCCACGCGCTCAACGAATCGATTACGTGCTTGACCGCGAACTCGTGAGGCTCGGTTATCGTCGTCAAATTCATCACGCGGTTTTGTTCAAGCACCAGCCGATAAAATTTTTCCAGCTTGTCAAGTTGTGCCTCGTCGAGTGCCGGAATTAATTTTGCCAATTCGCCGCGAATCATTCAAATCATCTCCGCGAATATTTTAGCCGCCGCGCAGAAACTTTGCAAGTCAAACCGAATTTCTGTTATAATCGGGAAAAATTTTTTGAAGAGGTTTTGCAAATGCTCAATTATCGAAACGAACTGGACAAGATGCCGTCGTATGACGGAGTGGAAAAAAATTATCGAATCAAAGTCAACGCGAACGAATCAACACTTTCCTTGCCGCCTTTGGTCGAGGAGCGCGTGATAAATCGTCTGGCGTCGCTTGCATTCAATCGCTACCCGAACGCGGAATATTATTCGTTGGTCGGGCAGATAGCCGAAAATTTTTCGGTCGAGTCTTCGCAAGTTTTATTGGGCAGCGGCTCAAGTGAGATTATCGAAAAAGTTTTTCATGCGTTCGGCGGCGCGGGTCACAAAGTCGTTTATCCTCAACCGAGCTTCTCAATGTACAAAATCTATGCAAAGGCGGCGGAGGCTGAAGGCGTGCCCTTCGACTTGGACGAAAAATTTAACTTGAACGTCGACGACTTCATAAAAAAAATTCGTGCGGTCAATGCAAGCCTCGCCGTCGTCTGCAACCCGAACAATCCCACAGGCAATGCCTTGACGCTTGAACAGGTCGAAAAGATTGCCGCGTCGATTGATTGCGCTTTCCTGCTTGACGAGGCTTACGTCGAATTTTACGGACGCTCGGCAGTCAATCTTGTCGCGAAGTATCCCAACTTGATTGTCGCCCGAACTTTTTCAAAAGCTTACGGCATGGCGGGAGCTCGTGTCGGCTACATGATTGCTCAAAGCGAAGTCACGCGCATGATTAACAAAACTTTTATGCCGTATCACATGAACGTGTTGACTTTGGCGGCGGCGGACATCGTTTATCAAATGCGCGACGAATTTATCCCGCGCCTGCAAATGATAATCGCCGAACGCAATCGCATGTTCGAGCGTCTTAAAAAATTATCGGGCGTCGAAGTTTTTCCGTCGGAGGCAAATTTTATTTTGTTCCGGCTGAAGAAAGCGGAGGAGCTCAAAAATTATTTGGAGTCGCTGGACATCGGGATAAGATATTTTTCGCCCGGCGCGTTTGGATTAAAAAATTGTCTGCGCGTTTCAATCGGCACGCAATTTGAGAACGACGAAGTTTTTTCCGCGATAAAAAATTTTTTGGAGATTGGGCAATGAGAATCGGAAAAGTTAATCGCAAGACGAACGAGACAAAAATTGACGTTGAAATAAATTTGGACGGCGCGGGCAAGTCGGAAATTGATTCGGGCATCGGATTTTTCAATCACATGCTGAATCTTTTCGCGGCGCACGGACAATTCGGTTTGAAAGTTTTCTGCGCGGGCGATTTGGAAGTCGACGGGCACCACAGCGTTGAAGACATAGGAATTTCTTTGGGCGCGGCGTTGAAAGAGGCACTCGGCGACAAACGCGGCATCAACCGCTACGGAACTTTTTTCTTGCCGATGGATGAGACGCTTGCCCTCGTGAGCTTGGACATCAGCGGGCGACCGTTCCTCGTCTGTGAAGTCGGCGAGCTTGCCCCGATGATTGGAACGTTCGACACGGAGCTTGTTGAAGAATTTTTGCGGGCGTTCGCCTTCAACGCGGGCATAACTCTTCACGTGAAAATTCTTCACGGAAAAAATTCCCATCACAAAGTCGAGGCGATATTCAAAGCTTTGGGTCATGCGTTGAGGATTGCCGTCACCGTCGACGAAAAAATTAAGGGCGTCCCCTCGACGAAGGGCGTCCTTTGAAAAATTTTATGTCAAAGCTTTTGTTGGACAAATTTTTTTACAGCGTCCGCAACGCACGCACTCGGCGGAATCAAATTCTTTCGTCGGGTCGAGGTCGAGCGGACAATTTTTTTTGCAACGCCCGCAACCGATACATTTATCCTCCGCGAATTTGATTTGATAGAAGCTGTAACGATTCAGCAGGCCGTAAATCGCGCCGAGCGGACACAGCACGCGGCAAAAAAATCTGTGGACGACGACGCAACCGATAATCACGGCGAGCAGGATAAAAATTTTCAGCGCGAATAATTTTCCGAGCACGTTGCGAAATTCTTCGTGAGTTGCAATCAGAGGCAAGCCCGCCTCCAAAGTTCCTGCCGGGCAAATGAATTCGCAGAAGGCAGGCAAGCCGCTTGCGAAGGGCAGAATCAGCACGAAGGTTATCAACAGAAAATATTTCACGCGCAAAAATTTTTTCGGCAAAAAAATTTTCGGCGACGGAATTTTATTCAACAGCTCCTGAATCAATCCGAACGGACACAGGAAGCCGCAGACCGCCCGACCGAAAATCAAAGCGATTAAAAGTATGACGCCCGCCGAATAGAAACTGCCTGCCTGCAACGCGCCAATCGGACAAGCAAACGCCGCCGCAGGACACGACCAGCAGTTGAGACCGGGCGCGCAAAAATTTTTCAAGCCGCCGCGATAAAGTTTGCCGCTCAAAAAATTTGCCGCGTGAGGATTCGTCAAGAGCGTCGCCGCAATTTGAATCAATCGCCGCTGCATCATCCGAGCCCGATACACTCAAGACAAATGCGCGTTGCCTTCGAAAAGATTATCGACAATTCGCCGCGTTCAATTCCAAACAAAATCATTGCCGCGCTTGCCAAAAAAATTATCAGTCTAATTGTTGAGAAGTTTTTCAAGTTCATCTTTGTAGCCTTTGACGTTCGCGCCGATAATCGCCTCGCCGATGACTTCGCCCTTGTTGTTGATAAAAATCGTCGTAGGAACCGCCTCGACATTCTCCATGAATTTCAAAAGTTGCGCGTCGGGGATGATGTTCACGAAGTCGGCGGTTGCCTCTTGAAGTATCTCTTGCGCCCGCTGAACTTGCGCGGAATTTTCTTTGGCGTCACAGACCAGCCCGATAATTTGCGCGTCTTGAGGCAAAGAGCGAGCCATCTCTCCGAGTTCGGGCATTTCGGCGATACACGGCGGGCAGAACGTTCCCCAAATGTTCACGACGGTGATTTTTTTATCTGCGAAAATTTTTTCCGTGACATCTTCGCCGTTAATCGTCTTGGCATTGAAGTTCGGAATATTTTTGGCGACGGGCGAGGCTTGCGCGCTCTTGGAAGTTTCATTGGAAGAAGAGAGGATTTCGTCGTCGTCGTAATTCATGGCGAATATCGCGACACCCAGCAGCACTACCACCAAAATTTCTTTCAAGGTGATTTTCATGTTAATCATCTCCTTTGCAGATATTCTAACATTCGCCTTGAATAAGCGCAAGCAGGGGAATTGCGGCGCGGGCAGAATAAAAACAGGAATTAGTAATTAGGAATGGTTGCGTGACATGAAAATTGTAATCTCCGGCTACTACGGCTCGAAGAACGGCGGCGACGAGGCGATGCTTGCGGCAATGCTTGAAGTCTTGCGCGAGGAAGTTTCCGATTTGCAAGTGACGGTCATATCGCTCAATCCCGACTACACCAAAAGACGCCACAACGTCGACGCGGTGCCCATGCCGGATATTTTTTCTATCATAAAAAAAATTCGTGCGGCGGATTTGTTGATTTCGGGCGGCGGCTCACTTTTGCAGAACGTGACGAGCGGGCGCAGTCTTTATTATTACCTCGCGATAATTTTTTTTGCGCTTGCCTGCGGAAAGAAAGTTATGCTCTACGCTCAAGGCATAGGGCCCGTTCGCGGCTTCTTGGCTCACAAATTCATGAACTTAATCGTTAATCGCGTCGACCTTATCACCGTTCGTGACAGAGGCTCCCTTGAGGAATTGGCGCGGCTCAAGATAACTCGTCCGAAAATTTTTTGCACTGCCGACCCTGTCCTCGCGATAAAGCCCGTGCCTCTCGAATTCGGCAAAAAAATTTTGGCGCGCCATTCGACAAACGGAAACAAATTTATCGGCGTGGCAGTTCGTCATTGGCTCGGCTGGGAAAGATTTCAAAACGAACTTGCTCAAGCTCTCGACAAAATCATTGAGGCGACGGGCGCAACGATTGTTTTTATCCCGATGAAATTTCCCGAAGACATTCGCTCCGCCGTGTCGACTGCCGCGCTCATGAAGAAAAATTGCGTCGTCTTGGAGGAAGAATTTTCCACGAAAGAAATTTTGAGTGTCGTCGGCTGCATGGAAGTTTTAATCGGCGTTCGACTTCACGCGCTGATTTTCGCGGGCGTCATGGGTGTGCCGATGGTTGGCATTTCCTACGACCCGAAGATTGAACGTTTCCTCGATTCTGTCGGCGAAAAACCTTCGGGCAACATGGCGGACGTGACTGCCGATAAAATTTTCGACGAGACCTTGAAAAAATTTTCGGAACACAAAAATCCTTGTGACGAAAAACTTTTAAAGGAGCTCGGCGAACTTGCAAGACAAAATGCCAAGCTTGCCGTCGAACTCGCGGAGGGAAAATCATGAGCGGAAATTTTTTAATGGGCAAGGCAATCGATAAATCAATGCTCGAACGCGGCTTTGCAATTCCCGTCCACGCGCAGGAAATTTTTTCGTTTCACTTGAGCGGCGGAAAACTTTCACACGGCGAAAAGCGCACGATTAAAATTTTTTTTGACGGCGAATTTTTTGAAGTCAAGTTGAGCTGTTCAAACTTCAACCGTGAAAAATATTCGACGCACAGCGAGCAATGGCAAATCCTTTATTCGAAGAACAGCCCGATTGCAAAAAAGATTCGCGAAATTTTTTCGGCAGGGAAAAAATTTTTCACGCTGTATGCGACCGACCTCAAGGACGTTTTTTTTATGGAGCCAAAGATTTCTTGCGACGAGACGACGCTTGAAAATCTTTTGGACTTGTCGACGTTGACCGACCCGCAAGCGGCGTTGCTTGAAAAGTTCGGCTTGACGAAGTATCGCAAACTCAATCGGAAAATCGGCGAGCAGTTGAAGAAAAATTATAACTTCCGCTGTCAAATTTGCGGGCGAAGTATCGGAGAATTTTACGGCGTGAATTTGGCGGAGTGCCATCACATTGAGCCGTTTGCCGAGAGCCTCAACAACGACGCGGCGAATCTTTTAATCGTTTGCCCGAATCATCACAGAATCATTCACATTGCCGAGCCGACCTTCGACCGCGAACGAAAAATTTATCTCTATCCGAACGGCTCAATCGAATCACTCAAATTGAACGACCATTTGTAAGCCGGCGAATGTCGCAAAAAAAATCTCCTGCCTTCGAGGAAAAATCCTCTCAACGCAAGAGAAAAAGCAAATTTGAATTTATCGGTTTATCACAGCCCCAAAGTTTTCAACCAAGCTTCAACGTCTTTTTCGACGGCGGCGGAATCATTTTGCGCAGTCTTCCCGACAATCGCCAAGCCCGATAAAACTTCGGAATTCGGGCAGGCGTCTTTTATTTCGCGTTCGGTGCCGGCAAGACCGCTGCCGCCGTGTGTGCAGAACGGAATAATTTTCTTGCCGCTGAAGTCGTTGCTCTCAAGGAAAGTCATCATGACTCTCGGCAAGGCCGACCACCAGATGGGGTAGCCTATAAAAATCGTGTCGTATTGCGCGAGGTTATCGATATTTTTTTCAAAGGCGGGGCGGGCGTTCGATTCAAGTTCGGTCTTTGCAATTTCGGTGCAAGCCTGATATTCGTTCGGATAAGGTTTCGCGGGCTTGACTTCGAACAAATCGCCGCCGACTTTTTGAGCAATCATCTCCGCGACAATTTCCGTGTTGCCTTTGGTTATCGTGCCGACGTTGTATTCTTCGCCGGTGCGTGAAAAATATAGGACAAGAATTTTTTTGTCGGAAGAAGTTTCAACGGGAGCTTTTTCGACAGATTTTTTTTCGGGCTCTGCGGGAGTTTTCTCTTCGCCGCCGCAACCGCTCATCGTAAAAATTATCAACAGGAGCAAAAAAATTTTCTTCATGTCGTCACCTCAATGAGTCGCTTTAAGATATTGCAAGTCGCCGAACCAATAGGAAGCGGTCGTGCCTCCGTCAATCAGAAAATCTGCGCCGCTTATGAAACGTCCTCGACTGCTCATGATAAATTCCGCGAGGTCACCGACTTCATCGGGCGTGCCGGCTCTGCCTGCGGGCGAAGCTTTCAACATTTTGCGATAACCTTCGCCGCGAGGGCCTTTCAATTCGTCGGCAGCAAGAGGCGTGATGATTATGCCGGGACTGATTGAATTAATCGTTGCGCCGCGTTTGCCCCAAGCCGTCGCCTGACCCGCCACACGCAAGACGTTGCAACGTTTGGAATATTGATAAGCCTTGAGCGTGTCGGTTATCGCTTTGATAAACGGCAAATCCAAAAGTTTTTCGGTCGGGGTCGTTGCCAGCAGAAAATTTTCTTCCTCCGTCAAAGCACCGAGTCTGTGTCCGCTTTGCGAAGAAATTATAACGCCGCTGCCGCCGTCCGAAATGACTTTGCCGATCTCTTCAAGCAAAACCGCCGTGCCGTAGAGGTCGACTTGCAAAATTTTTTCTACCGGTGCTTGCGAAGGTGAGACGCCCGCCGCACAAATTAAATTTTTTATCGCGCCGAATTGTTGAGCGTGTTCGACGAGTTTCAAAATTGATTCACGGCTTGAGATGTCAACGGCGATTGTCGAGGTGTCGAAGCCCGCGCCGTCAAAAATTTTCGCCGCAGATTGAGCCGCCTCCAATTTCAAATCGCCGAGAATAATTTTTTTGCCTGCGCCGATTCTGCGAGCGATTGCCTGACCGATTGAACCTGTTCCAACCAAAACAACGACTTCTTTCATGAGATAGCCTCCT